>CALVAF010000121.1 GCA_944325475.1 uncultured Helicobacter sp. | reverse complement strand
GGAGTGTCTCAAACACAAAAAAACCATAAAAAAAGTCATAATACAAAATCCGCGCATTTTTTAAGTTTAGTTGCTCTTCTTTAGATAATCTATTAAGCATTCCCCATCCTTTGTCTTTCATTAAATTGCTGCGCTACTTGATCTTCAAACATCACCTTCACTTTGCAATCTGCACAACATTCAAGTGTGCGTAACTTCTTAGGATCTGTGCTAAAGGAAACACTCAACATAGTTTTAATTTTTTCAATAGATTTTCGAGTTGAAAAAGGCTTCCCACATTCTACGCACAAAAAGGGAATATCTTTAGCGAGTTCTCGAGTTTTAAAATAGTTTGATTCTAGCCTCATTCCTTCACGACTTACCTCCATAATCTTTTCAGGACATGATTCCACACAATACCCACAGGTTGTGCAAAGTGAAGGGTTAAAACGCAATGAAAAATCATCACTTTTAGCAAAAATTGCATTCACATTACAGGCTCCCACGCATGAGAGGCATAAAGTGCATTTGCCAGAATCCAAACAAATATCCCCATAAAACACCGGCGCCACACTCTTAGCTACCCCAAAATCCTTGTCTTTTATCATGTATTGGATTCTTTGGGCAAATGATTCGCGATGCGACCTTAAATAGCGATTTTTATAAAGATAGCCTTCAAACTCTTGCAATGTCTTAGCACAAAGGCTAATCTCTTTCCAAGAATCCACCACCACAATGCCATTTCTTTGGTAAATTTGCTGGGTGATATTATTGATAAAACAAATTGCCTCACTTTCTTCTCCAAAAACAATCATTTCATTTTGGCTAGTTTGCAACATCATTAACAAATCATTTTCATTTAAGATTTTTAAAGTCGGCAACACCAGTGGTGTAAGGCTTGATTCTAGCACAATATTTTGGGCTACTAACCCCCTATAACTCGCCTCATCACACAAGAAAATCTTATGCCCTTGATACAAGCCCACAATCTCTTCTAATCCCTCTTTAGGTAACTCTTCATACTCTAAAGAGCTTGTTGGACACACACCTACACACACCCCACAAGCAATACAATCCACAGCGGAAAACACAAGCTCCATAAGGCTATCATCAGCCCCCACCCCAAAAGTCGGACAGGCTTCTGCACATTTTGTGCAATGCTTCTCTCGCCTATGATGATACTGGCAAAAATCTTCTTTATAGCCAATAATTTCCTTATAAGAATATTCACCCAAATTTACCTTCAAAGCCTCTATTAAAGAATTGGGATTATCAAAATCCGCAACACTAAAAAACCCTTTAAATCGTAAGAGATTCTCATCATACACAAACATCACCGCTTGAGAAAATTTACACTCCTCGCCATTTTCTAATTCCGCTTGGAAGTTTCCCAAATATCCATTAACCCTGCTTACACGACTAATTTCAAGCAAAAAAACTTCAAAATCCTCGCTTGCTTGCTTTTCAAACCCAGCAACCGACACTGGGATCCCCTCTTCTCCATCATAAAAAATAGCAAGTCTCTTGTCACTATGAAGAGTTTTGTAAGAATCAAGCTTGAAATCCTCTAAAATTTCCTGCACTTGATTGAGAATCTCTATTTTTTGATTATGATTTACTTCTGCTTTATCCAAAAGCAAATTTCCAAGAGGCAATTTCTCAATACCCATATCAAAATCCCTAAATTTTATATTATTATTTTTACTTATAAAAGCATGTTTTTTATTTCACTTAAATTGCTTAATTTTACACTTATACACCATTTAAAGTCAATATTTTTTTAACATTTCCAATATACATATTTTTATATAGAGAGTTTATAAAAGAGAACTATTCTTAACTTATCTTAAATGAGAAGTATAAAAAATTTTATAATTATTTTTAAAATTTGAATCGTTTTTAAGCATTTTTCCCTTGTGTGCAAACAAGGGAAAAAGTAAAAAAGTAAGAATTATAAAGCACCTTTTTCTAGGGCTTCTTTAGCGTATTTTTCACCTAGCTCAAAGGCTTTTTTGTTAAGCTCTACGACTTTTGCAGGGACTTTGCTAATCATGGTTTCATAGACCAAATCTCTATCCACACATTTTGTAAGTGTAACTGTAATAGCTAATGCCACCACTGATTGGGTAACGACATTCCCAACCTCCTCTTTAGCTATCGTAATAATGGGAATAGGATAGATTTTATATTTTTGTTTATCTTCTATGCTTGGCGTTACAAGATTGGGTTCTACTACAGTAGTTGCCCCCTCTTTTAAGCCGCTTTTAAACTGGTCATAACTCACTTGCGCAGTTGATAACATAAACTCCACTTGTCCTTCATCAGCATAAGGATATAAAATTTCCTCATCATCTAGCAAAATATCTACCTTTGTAGGTCCTCCACGCACTTGAGAAGTATAAGTAGCAGCCTTGACACCATAGCCGCTATTGCGGATTTGTGCTTCTGCTAAAATCTCTCCTGCAAGCAACACGCCTTGCCCACCTACTCCGGTAAAACGAAGCTGTCTTCTCACTTCGCACCTCCTTTTTTAGCCTGTGCTTTTTCTTGCACTTGTTTATAAGCTTTACAATACTCAATTTTATTGGTATCATGCACCAAGATTCCAGTAGCAAATTTCCCTACCCTCTCCTCCTGACTTAGCTCATCATATTTTTTCTTAGAAATAATCATATTTTCAATCCATTTTAGCGTATCAACTGCTTCCCCCATTTTGTTTTTCCGTCCAAGATTCACATGGCAATTACTAAAAATATCAAAAAAACTAAATCCCTCATGCTGGAATCCTTCCACTAAAACCTTTTCCATTTTTTTAGGATCTAACACCGATTCTCTA
Organism: uncultured Helicobacter sp.; assembly: GCA_944325475.1. Classification (GTDB taxonomy): domain Bacteria; phylum Campylobacterota; class Campylobacteria; order Campylobacterales; family Helicobacteraceae; genus Helicobacter_D. Next base: position 403 of record CALVAF010000121.1, on the reverse strand, counting down.
GCGACGAAACTTGCTCCTGCTGCACTTGCTAGATTACAAGCATCAAAATCAGGTTCAATATTGCCATATTGTGCAGTAACTGTCCACATTCCTTTTGGCGTAGTTGGTGAAGTTTGCGAATTAGTTAATCCATAAATAAAATTGTTAATTAAAACATAATTAATGTCAATATTTCTTCTACACGCATGAATTGTGTGATTCCCACCGATTGCTAATCCATCGCCATCACCACCAACCACAATAACCTTTTTTGTGGGGTTTGCAAGTTTGATTCCCGTAGCATAAGCAAGCGTCCTACCATGTGTTGTATGCACTGTGTTGCAATTCACATAAGAGGAAATCCGCCCACTACAGCCAATCCCACTCACTAGGCACACATCATCCATATTCCACCCAAGCTTAT
>CALVAF010000120.1 GCA_944325475.1 uncultured Helicobacter sp. | reverse complement strand
CAAAACAAACCTCAAGTAGAAGCAGCAATCCCAACTCCCACCCAAAACCCTCAAAGCATTAAGGGGGAAACGATTAATTCGCCAATGGTTGGGACATTTTATCGTTGTCCTTCCCCCGATGCACCTGCTTATGTTAATGTAGATGATAAGGTTAAAAAAGGGCAGACTTTAGCTATTATTGAAGCAATGAAAATTATGAATGAGATTGAAGCGGAGTTTGATTGTGTGATTAAGGAGATTATCCCTAATGACGCACAGCCTGTGGAGTATAACTCGCCTTTGTTTGTGGTGGAGAAAATCTAATGCCACACACAAAGGAAATTAAGACTATTTTGATTGCCAATCGTGGAGAGATTGCTCTAAGGGCTATCCGCACTATCAAAGAAATGGGAAAAAAGGCGATTGTGGTGTATTCCACTGCAGATAAAGATTCGCATTATTTGGATATTGCTGATGCGAAAGTTTGTATCGGTGGGGATAAGTCTAGTGAAAGCTATTTGAATATCCCAGCTATTATTGCTGCTGCAGAGCTTTTTAATGCCGATGCGATTTTTCCGGGTTATGGGTTTTTGAGTGAGAATCAAAATTTCGTAGAAATCTGTAATCACCACAAAATCGAGTTTATTGGTCCAAATCCCGAGGTAATGGCGCTAATGAGCGATAAAAGCAAGGCAAAAGAGGTGATGAAAAATGCCGGCGTACCTGTGATTCCCGGAAGTGATGGTGTGGTAAAATCCAAAGAAGAAGCTTTAAAACTTGCAAGAGAAATTGGTTATCCAGTAATTTTGAAAGCTGCTGCAGGTGGTGGTGGTCGTGGAATGCGGATTGTGCAGAGTGAAGAAAATATGTTTAATGCTTATTTGGCAGCTGAGAGTGAAGCTATTAGCGCTTTTGGTGATGGGACGATTTATATGGAAAAATTCATTGACAAGCCAAAGCATGTTGAAGTGCAGATTTTAGCTGATAAGCATGGTAATGTTTTGCATGTGGGCGAGAGGGATTGTTCGCTTCAGAGGCGACACCAAAAGCTTATTGAAGAATCGCCTGCCCCCACGCTTGAGCCAGAGACACGAAAAAGGCTTTTAGAGACGGCAATTACTGCAACAAAGGCGATTCAATATGTTGGGGCAGGGACTTATGAGTTTTTGCTAGATGGCAATCAAAATTTTTATTTTATGGAGATGAATACGCGTTTGCAAGTCGAACACCCTGTGAGTGAGCTTGTGAGTGGGCTTGATATTATCGAGCTAATGATTCAAATTGCTGAGGGCAAAGAGCTTCCAAAACAAGAAGAGGTGAAATTTAGTGGCTGTGCGATTGAGTGTCGAATCACGGCTGAAGACCCAGTGAAATTTTACCCTTCAGCAGGAAAAATTACCAAATGGATTGCACCCGGTGGCAACAATGTTCGGATAGACACACACGCTTATGCGGGGTATGTTGTGCCGATGTTTTATGATTCGATGATTGGCAAGCTTATTGTGTGGGGCAAAACGCGTGATGAGGCGATTGTGCGAATGCGCAGGGCTTTAGATGAATTTTGTATCGAGGGTATTAAAACAACGATTGATTTTCATAAAGAAATGATGAAAAATGACGATTTTAAAAGAGGCGTTATCCACACCAAGTATTTGGAACAAAAAATGGAAGGTGGAATGAAAAATGCTTGAAAGTTTAAAATTGCAAGGAAGCAATCTTAACTTAAGAAAGGAGATATTATGAAGATTGGGAACACACAAGCAAATGAAAGTTTGATTAGTCTTAATAAGGCAAAAGAAGATGAGGAAAAAGCGTTAAAGAAAATTGCTTCCCCGCGTCCTATTGAAGCGACAGATGGTGCGAGTTTAGCGATTGCAAATGCGCTTTTGGCGCAGGCAAATTCAATGTCGCAAGGAATCCGTAATGCTAATGATGCAATTGGGATTATGCAGATTGCTGATGGCACACTTTCAACTTTGAGTGATTCTGCGATTCGAATGAATGAACTCTCAGTGGCAATGGGGAATCCTGCATTGAATAACTCACAGAGGGCGATGATTGAAAGTGAGGCAGCTGCACTGACACAATCGATGAATGATGCGCTCTCTCAAGCAACTTTTAATGGCAAAAATGTTTTTAGCGGATCAATGGACTTTATGACTGGGAATGGATTAGAAAGCATTAATTTGCAATCTCCAAGCACTGCAAATTTAAGTGTGAATAACCAACAAAGCATTTTGGATTTTATTAAAGATGCGGGTATGAAGCGTGCGGATATTGGTGCTGCAATGAATGGAATCCAATCGGGAATTGATTCTAATATGCAAATAATTGTTAATCTCAAAGCCGCAGAAGGTAACTTACTAGATGATGATTTAGCAGAAAATTATAATGAGCTCAATAATGCGAAACTAAGGGCAAATGCTGCTTTGTATGCTAGCTCCTTTAACACACAGTATTTGCAAAATCGCCTTGATGCGTTGCTGGGCTAAATTGCTTTTGTGTTGTTAATCTTTTTAAAATCTCTTTAGCAGAAGACTCTTGGTTTGGAGTCTTTTGTTTTTTTAAGAAAATAAAATTCAATATCAAACAAAGTGTAAAAAATATTGATATTTAAGCCTTGACCTACTTAAAGCCCAAATCCTCTCTTATGGTTTTTTAGATTTGCTTTAACCTCATTTTTTCCTTGATTCTAAGGATAATTAAAATAGGAATAAAACTGATTCTTTGCAAATTAGCAGAGATGTCAAAATGGCTTTTACATTAAGATTGTCCTTTCCATTTGGGAAGTAGGTATTTGTTTTAGGTGTGCTACAAAAGAGATTAAGGGCTTACATGGATTGGCGATTTTGTGTGTCTTGAAATCCCAAAAACCTTGTTGTTTGTAAATGGGATTTATTGAGTGTGCTTGCCACTTCTGTATAATCGCCACCAAGTATATGTGGCTTTTTTTTTGAGGATTTCAAGGTAGATTCCATTGAGACTTTCTAGTAATTGTGCTTTTTGATAAGGTAGTATTAAAGCTCTTTAATAGCCTCATTGATTCGGCTAAAGCCCTCATCAATTTCCTCTCTAGTAATTAGCAAAGAGGGTAAGAAGCGTGCTGTGTTTTTGCCACTTTTTAGCACCAAAACTCTTTTTTCACAAGTCTTTTGCAAGAAAATGGTAAGCAATTCAGAATCTTTTAGTCTAAGCCCACGCATAAGCCCCAAGCCGATTTCTTGGATAAAAATCTCAGGATACGCTTTTTGCAAGTCTTGGAGATTTTGTGTGAAATAAGCGATAGTTTTATCGAGCCTACCACTTTGCTTTTCTTCTTTTAAAATCTCTAAAACTTCCAGTGCTGCCCTTGTGGAGAGGAAATTACCCCCAAAGGTGCTTCCATGATCGCTTGGGGAAAAAATATCTTTAAGCCTTGTCATTACCGCACCAATTGGCACGCCACCTGCCAACCCTTTAGCTGTGCTAATCACATCAGGTGTGATTTCATAATAATTGGAGGCAAAAAGCTCCCCGCTGCGGTAGATTCCGCTTTGCACCTCATCAATCATTAAAAGAATATTTTTTTCTTTCAAAAGTTTTGCTAACTCTTGAATTTCACTTTTATTAAAAGGTGTGATTCCACCCTCACCTTGCACAAGCTCTAAAAGTACTGCACAAGTCACTTCGCTAATTTTATTTGGAATGTCTGCGATGTCTTTAGCATACACAAAGCCATCAGGGAAAGGTCCAAAATGGTGGTGCATTTTATCTTGCCCAGTCGCCTTTAGCGTGCTAATGGTGCGTCCATGGAAAGAAGAATCCAAAGTAATGATTTGATAACGTTTGGTTTTGCCATTAACCTCACCAAATTTTCTAGCAATTTTAATTGCGCATTCGTTTGCTTCTGCTCCAGAATTTGCAAAAAATACACGCATATCATAGCCACTTTGTGTTACGAGCTCTTTAGCTAGCTTTGCTTGAGGTTCGATGAGGTAGAGATTAGAAATGTGGATTAGCTCCATTGCTTGTTTGCAAATCGCATTGGCTAATCTTTCGTTGCCATGCCCTACGCTACACACGGCAATTCCGGTGCTAAAGTCGATGTAATCTTTGCCCTTGTTATCAAAGAGCCTTGCACCGCTTCCTTTCACAAAGTGTATGTAATTGCGCGCATAAGTGTGCAAAACATAATCCAAATCCATTTGTTTTAAATCCTGTGTTGTCATTATTTGCCTTTATAAATTTTTTTATGATTCTACAAAAAAATAAAAGCAATTTAGAAGAGAAAACAAAATTTTTACATTTCTTTTACAATAAAGCGTTATAATTTTGGGAAAATTACATTTAGGAGGGTTTAAAGTGGAGAGTAACCAAACCCAAGAAGTCGAATTTATTTTTGCCTTAATGCGAGAATTGTTAGAGGAAGTAGCACCAGAGATTCAAGGGGTTTTTGTGTCATTAAAAGAAGACAAAATCGCCAGCCACACAGCAAATAAAGAGGTGCTAAAAAATCTTGAATCAAAAGATATTTCAAAGTTAATTAAGGCTTTTACTTTGTATTATTTACTACTCAATATTGTTGATGAGCGACATTTACTAAGCCTCAATCCAAAGGAGCATATAATACCCATAATCGAGGAATTAAAGGCGCAAAAATATGATGAGGAAGACATCAAAAATGTGCTTAAAAAAATCAAATTTTATCCTGTCTTTACTGCGCACCCTACAGAATCTCTCCGCCGCACCTTTTTAGAGAGTTACCATGAAATGTATGATGATCTCAATCTTTGGTTTGGGCTTGGGGATAATGAGGCAAAAGAGCATTTGAAATACCGCCTCAATTTGCTTTGGCATAGCCATATTGTCAGAAGTGAGAAAATCGAAGTGCTTTTTGAATTGGACAATCTTTTGTATTTTATGGAAAGCTCGATTCTCCAAAGTGGGACTAATGCCCTAGAAGAAGTGCAAAATGCCCTGCAAATGCCGCTTAAAAAATCACCCATTAGGCTTGGAAGCTGGATAGGTGGTGATAGAGATGGGAATCCTTATGTAACAAATAATGTCATGGTGGAAGTGATGAAGCGGCAGCATCAGACTATTATCACGCATTATGTGAAGCAAATTGACAAACTTAGCCGCGAGCTTTCTGTCGCTCAAGAATACGCAAAGCCCACTCAAGAATTGCTAGAGAGCTTAAAAAAAGAAAAAGACCACCTTGATGAAATGGCAAAAAAACTCTTTTTACAAGAGCCTTTTAGGGCAAAGCTAACTTGTATGCGACAGAAATTGCAAAATCGCATTATTGCTTTAAACCTTCCACAATTTGCGCTTTATGAAAGTAAATTGTATCTGTATGAAAATCCAAAAGAATTTCTTAAAGACATTGATATGATGTTAGAATCGCTTGATAAACGCAGTGGAATTTATCTAAGAAAGCTTAAAAATCTTGTGCTTTTAGCGGGCTTTCATCTTATGCAACTAGACTTTAGACAGCATCGCGATGTGTTTTGGAGGGCATTGGCTGAAATCTTTTCCTTGCTTGGTTACACTCAAGGGGATTTACTGCAATTACCGCCAAAAGAGCAGAGCGAGATTCTAAACAATGCCCTTGCTGCACCGCTTTTGGATCTCAATAGCTTGTATGGAAAGCTAAGCAAAGAATCACAAGAGCTGTTGATGGCATTTGTGAATTTCCGCTGGGCGAAGGATAGAATCAGTGATAATATTATTGATTCGTGTATTATCTCAATGTGTCAGGGGGCAAATGATTTGCTTTGTGTGCTTTGGTTTGCGAAGCAAGCGGGGCTTTGGAAAGAGGGTAAAAGGACACGCATTTGTATTGCGCCTTTGTTTGAAACTATTGGGGATTTAGAAAATGCTCCTACTATCTTGCGTGAGCTGTGTGCTAACCCACAATATGCAGAATACTTGCAATCTCGCAAAAACAATCAAGAAATTATGATTGGCTATTCAGATTCAAGCAAAGATGGCGGAATCTTCACAAGCAATTATTCCTTACGCAAGGCGATTAATAATTTGATTGTTTTAGAGGAGGAGCTAAAGATTAAATTTCGCCTTTTCCATGGGCGCGGTGGGAGTGTCAGCCGTGGAGGTGTGGCGCTAGAAGACGCTTTGCTCTCTTCGCCTAGTAATAGCGTGGCAGGATTTTTAAAAACAACCGAACAAGGTGAGGTAATTAGCGAGAAATACCTTAATCCCAAAAAGGCACAATTTAGTTTCTCAAGTGCGCTTGCAAATCTACTTAAAAAGTCTATGTATGACAAATATGGAATGAATCAGCAATATTGTAATCGCGATTTTGAAAGCATTATGCAAAAGGTTAGCGAGGAATCTTTTAAGGCTTATCGGAATTTGGTGTATGAAACTGAAGGGTTTATTGAGTATTTCAAATCTGCAACACCCATTGAATTTATCCAACAGCTTAATATTGGCTCACGCCCATCAAAACGTAAAAATACGCAAAATGTGGAGGATTTGCGTGCGATTCCTTGGGTTTTTGCTTGGACGCAAAATAGGGCGATTATCCCAGCGTGGTATGGGCTTGGGAGTGGGCTAGAATCAGCAAGTGTGGTGTTTGATAAAAAGATTTTAAAGGACTGCTACAAAGAGGATTTGTTTTTTAAAACCACGATTGATAATATTTCCCAAGCCTTTTTGAAAGTGGATTTGGAGATTGCAAGGCATTATAATGAATTTGTTGAAGATAGGGGGCTTAGAGAGAGAATTTGGGGGAGGATTGAGGGTGAGTATAGCTTGACTTTGAAGTGGCTTTTGTATGTGCGAGGGGAGGGGGAATTGCTAGAATCAGAGCAGCATATCCAAAAATCTATTTTACTTAGGAAGTCTTTTTTGACAAGCTTAAATTTCTTTCAGCTTTATTTAATGGAGCAATATAAAAATGCCACTTATGCTGAACAAAAGCAGAGGATTGCTAGGCAGATTATCACAACAATTGTGGGAATCGCACAGGGGATTAGGAATACAGGCTAATTGGAAGGTAGGATTAAGAAGGTTTTATGTTTGATTTGCCTTTGAAAATCTAGGATTGCTAAAGAAACTATGGCTTTGCCATTTTGTGTGTAAGGTTCTGCCTACTGGGATTTAGTCGCCTCGCTCACGCAGGAATGTTATATAAGGCAAGCAAGTTGCGTTAATTGGTAGTAACCAAGCTTGAATGTGTCCTCATCAAGCAAAGATTACACAAGAGAGGAATTTCTATGCCACCTCATCTATCGCACTTAGGGCGTTTAAGCTTCTTGGATAGCCTATGTATGGGATTAAGGCAGTAACTACCGCTATGAGCTTGTCTCTGTCATTTCCTATATTTAAATTTCCTTGTATATGTGCTTTTACTTGAGGCTCTGCACCACCCATAGAGATAAGATACACAAAAGTTATAAGTTCTCTAAATTGAAGCTCAAGCCCTGTGCGTGTGTAGTAATCGCCAAAGCAATTAGCGCTTAAAAATTCCCTTATATGTCTTTGTTCTTGGGGGGCTTTATCCCTAGCATCTCTCATACTCTCGCCAAAAATATCAATCTGCACTTGCAAACCTTTTTTGTATCTGTCCTTCGCATTTGTCGTGCCTTGCTCTGCTAGGGGTAATTTTATATCTCTTTGCTTAAAAACCTTGTTTGTGATACTTAGTATATCAGCAACTTTAGCCATACCCGCATAAGGTGTAGCTTGATAAATCACTTCTTTTATTGATATGGGATTTACCTTTGCATTTAAGGCTGCCTTTAGTGAATCTTCAAACTCCTCTTTTGCAGGGATTGCAGTAAGTGAGGCAAGGATTATCAAAAACCTTTCCTCTTCTTTTAAATTTGACTGAGCCCATACCTCATCAAAGGCGAAATTTG
>CALVAF010000119.1 GCA_944325475.1 uncultured Helicobacter sp. | reverse complement strand
GTGGCTTTAGTATGGTAGCTATTTGCGTTTTTTGGGGGTTGTGTATCACGCTTTTTAACCTCACCTTCCAATCCAAAATTATCCATCTAGCCCCAAAAGCTACTTCCATTGCTATGTCTATATTTTCAGGGATTTACAATATAGGAATCGGCAGTGGAGCATTTATTGGCGGAATTGTTATGGATAAACTTGAAGTGGGCTATATCGGTTATATCGGCGGTTTCATCGCATTTTTAGGCTGTGTTTATTATCTTTTGATTAAAAAAATTTGATATGAGAATCTTGAGAAACTTTACTTTGCTATTGCAATATTTCTACATCCTCCACTGCGTCATTGCAAAACAATAAATAAGCACAACAAACAATCTACATCTCAAATTAACTAGAAACTTTCGCCCCTCCTACTTCTTACCCTCTTTTTCTTTGCAAGATTCCTCAATTTCTTGCAAGATTGAATGCAATTTATCTAACAGCCTCGCCACGACAATAAGCTGTTCGCTAGATTGAATCGCTATATCCTCGCCTAGATTAATCGCATTTTTAATACTCTTACGTTTAGCTTGACTGATTTGTGCCACTTCTAACTTCTCACTTATCTCCTCACTAATCTTAGCAATCTCCTCACTAATATCCTCGCTTAATTCCTTAGCGCGATTGGAAGTTTCCTTTGCTATATGGAATCTATTTAAAAACTTCGAGAGATTCTTAGAAGCCACAGACAGCTCACTCTCTCCCTCTAGCTTGATGACTTCTGCTAAATCCCCCTTAATCTCACCCTGTGCGAGCATTTGCGTTTTTTGAACGAATTTTTCAAGATGTGCGTGGATATTAAAGAGATTTTTAATCGAATACAATGCCAGAAGAATCATAATAAAAGCTGCTGCATATTGGAATTTCTCCAAATAAGAGCGTGAGTGCGTTGAAATATCAGAATAATAATTTACCATCCAATCAATTTGATTCAGTAAATCCGTGTTTTGTGCGGCAATACTCCGCAAATCTTCCACTATCTTTTCTTGTGTAACTAGCACATTTTGGAGACTTTTAGAGTAAATCTCCCAAAACTCATAAGCCTCTTTAATCGCCTGATAAATCTTTGGGTTGCTTTGGTAAGTTTTGTTACGATAAAAACCCAAAATCACTGAATCATACAAATCATATGCTTCTTTAAATTCATAATAAGAGATGCTATCCCACCTAGTAGCATAGCGGATAAACAAATACGCCATTCTTTGGATTAGCATTCTTTGCTTGCCTGCCTCATCAATCACTTTTGGAGGCATTTTTGCCTCCACCATTGCCTTAACAATATTATCTGAAAGCCTTAAAATTATCGGATTATTGTCATCTAAAAAATTCTTATCTGCAGATATACTAGAAGCATTTTTTTGGAAATCCCCTATACTTTCTTTAAACATAAGCCATTGATTTTTAATCAAATCAAGTTGCCTAATAATAGTGGGATTAACCAATGGAGTGATACTTTTTTCTTGGCTACCATATTGTAAAATATTAAGATTGCTTTCAAACTCCCTAATAGCAAGATTTAATTCACGGAATCCCTGCTTGTTTTGAGAATTAATCACAAACACTTCTTTAGTGATTTTTTGGGTTAGCATTCTTTGCTTACCTGCGATATTGATCAAATACCCATCTTGCAAACTTCTTTGATTAATCAAAATCACAGAACCTATCATAACCCCAACACAAAATGTGGTAATAATTCCAATTACAATAAGACGCGTTACAATTTTTGTCATTTGATGTCCTACTTAAAAATCATTTGCAATTTTTGCCTATCTAAAATCTCTATTTTCCCTGCTTGGTTTGTCTCTATCACACCATCACGGTGCAGTTTTTTTAAGATTCTTGAAAGGGTTTCTGGCTGAATATTCAAAAACGCTGCATTTTCCTGCTTTTTGTGCGTATTAAACTCTTCTAAATCACAATACAAAGAATAGGCAATTTTAGCCGTGCTATCAAAAATCAATTCTTTTTGAATCACACTCTCAAAGACCTTAATTCGCTTCAAAGCCTCATCAAAAAACATTTTTAAGATTTTAGGATAAGAATCAAAAACAGCACACAATTTCTCAACATCAAAACAAACCACCAAAGAATCTTCCAAACATTCTACATTTACAAAAGAAACAAGCCTCTCCTCACTACTGCAATCATTAAGCAAACCCCTTGTGAAAATCCCTAAAAACACCTCACTATCAAACCTATCAACCTTATAGATTTTCACTCCACCTTGAATCAAAAAATAAACCTCTTTAGTTTCATCCTCTTCATAAAAAATAATTTCTTGCTTACTGAAGGATTTAAAACTCGCAATCTCGCTTAAGGCATTTTGTGATTCTCCATCCAAGTGGCAAAATGGCTCAAACTCCCCTAAATTTTCCAAAAAATCACTCCATCAATCCCTGCTTTAGCGGCTTTTGGGATTTCGCCCTCTTTTGCAATACACCACAAAACCTTTGAATCAAACAAATAATTTTCAGCTAACTCCTGAATCTCCCTAGCCTCCTTTAAATCCTTACAAATCAAATATTTCACCCCAAGATTCACAAGCAATAGCGCCTGCGTGAGATTTTCTATCACACTTGCATATTCAACACTATTTTCATGACAAAATTTCGCTAATTCCAAATTGTCTTGAATCACTAAAAAATCGCTAGGCACAGTATTTTGTAGTGATTCTATGGAATCCACACAGACAATTTGCAAAGGACTAATTAGCGCATGGTTTAAAATTAACATTTAGCCCCCTTTAAGCATTCCTTAGAGCAATAATACTCGCCATTACTGATAATGGCTTCTTTAGAGGAAATGTAAGTGCCACATTTCTTGCACTCTAACATAATTTCCTCCTTTATTTTTGTTTGTTTTAGGTCACTTCCTTGTGTGTTTTTCACACCCACTTTGCGGACAAAGTAATACACTCCAATCACCAAAAAAATAAGCAATAAAATTTTTAACATATTTTCTCCCCCCTCATTACAAGATAATTCCTAAAATCCCTCTGAAATCGCTCACACTCTAGCCCTTGTGGGATTTCACTCTCCACTAAAGAGCCTTTATAAAGCAAAATTAAACTTTCTTCCCCAATGATTGCCCTAGCTTTTTTGAGAAATTCCGCTACGCTAAAAGTTGCCCTTGAAGTGATAAAATCTGGCTTCTTTTCTAGTTTTACTTCTTCAACCCTCTGACGCAAAATCACGAAATTTTTTAGCCCAAGCTGGGATTTTAGATTCTGCAAAAAGGCGGCTTTTTTAGCATTTGGCTCACACAAAATCACTTCAATCTCAAGCGCAATTCCTAAAGCAACTGCTGGGAATCCATTCCCGCTCCCTACATCAAAAAGCCTCTTTTTACCCTTTAACGACTCGCCTAAAAACTCCAAAGGATATAAAGAATCAGCAATATTTTTGTGGATACTATCCAAATCTCTAGCCCCACTTAAGCTATGAATGGCATTCCATTCCAAAAGAAATTTCGCATAAAATTCTAGCATTTTAGCCGCTTTTGAAGTGATTTTAAAGCTCATAGAATCAACATTCCATCGCCATAGGAATAAAAGCGATATTTTTCTTTAATAGCTTCATTATAGATTCTCCTCATCTCCTCCAAGCCAACAAATGACGCCACCAACATAAGCAAAGTGGTTTTAGGCAGATGAAAATTCGTCAGCAAAGCATGAGCTAGAATCGGCTTATTTTGGGGATGCAAAAACAAATTGCATTCGCCTTTTGTTCTTTTAGTGCGGGCAAAATGCTCCACCGCTCTAGCTGCTGTCGTGCCAATAGCCGTAATGTGTGAAGCTTTCTCAATCGCCCCAGCGCTCACTGGTGGAATCACAAAAGATTCTTCGTGCATTCTATGCTCTAAAATATTCTCTGCACTCACGCCAAGAAATGTCCCCGCTCCCACATGCAAAGTCACAAAAGCAGTCTTAAACTCCTTTTGCAAGGCTTTAAAAGATTCTTCACTAAAATGCAAAGAGGCTGTTGGAGCAGCAATAGCACCAAGATTCCTAGCAAACACAGAATTATAATTTTCCCTATCTACTTCTTCATCTTCACGTTTGATATAAGGGGGCAGAGGGATATGCCCACACTGCTCCAAAAACTCAAAAAACTCCCAATGACTTAAAGGCAACAAACACTCTCTATCCCTAAAAAACGCAGCCTCTTTAAACCCGCCCTCACAGCTTTTAAGGATTTTTGCAAAAACCCCACCAAACTCCACGATACTACCAATCTTTAGCCTCCCCCTAAACTGCATTAAATACACATTTTTTGCAATTTCTTTGTGGAATAAAGCCTCGATTTTCCCGCCACCCAAAGCTTTCTCTTGTGGCTTTTTGCCATAGATTCTAGCAGGAATCACCCGTGCATCATTAAACACAAGCAAAGTCTCTTTAGGCAAAAACTCCGCAAACTCCCCAAAAGTAGCATGGGTAATGCTAAAATCGCCCCTATCATAAACCAAAAGTCTTGCATTTTCCCGTGGAATCACAGGAATTGAAGCAATTAACTCTCTTGGAAGCTCATAATCATAGCTCTCTAGTGATAATTCATTTTTTTTCATCTAACTCGTTTTTGTGGGGATTAACCGCTTTAGCAATGAAAATAGACAGCCCATAGAGAATCGTAAGCGGAATTGCCATCAAAAACTGCGAAAGAACGTCTGGTGGCGTAAGGATGGCTGCCAAAATAAAAATAAAAACAATAGCATATTTGAAATAATCCTTCAAAGTCTTATCCGTAACTAGCCCTATTCTTGCAAGAAAAAAGGTAACTACAGGGAGTTCAAAGGAAATCCCAAACCCAACCATAAGCTTTGCAAAAAATCCAACATAATCTCCAATACTTGGAAGTGCAGTAAAAAGCTGACTACCAAAACTAATGAGATAATGAAAGCCAATTGGAAAAGCCACATAATAGGCAAACGCACAACCACACAAAAAGAAAAAAGTCCCAAAGGCTACAAAAGGAATCACAAGCTTTTTCTCATTATCATAAAGCCCCGGTGCCACAAATACCCAAATTTGCCAAAATATCACCGGCAATGCAAAAATAAAAGCGCTAAAAAAGGCAACTTTAATAGCTGTAAAAAATGCCTCCCCCACTTGCGTAAAAATCACGCTTTCACGCCCCTTAGGCAAAGCCGCGCTCAAAGGTGCTACCATCCAATCTAAAATCATCTCCCAAAAATAAAAGGAGGCTAAAAAAGTCACCAAAAGCGCTAAGGCAATGATAATCAGACATTTGCGTAAATCTTGGATATGCGGTTTTAAATCTTCAAACATTGCTTTTCTCACTTTCTTGTGGGAGCTGATTCTCACTTGTTGCATTTGTTGCGCTTTTTGTGTCATTTTTGAAACTCAAAGTTTGCTTAGTTTGCGTGGGCTTGATTCCCTCTTTAATATTAGCGCTTTGGATATTAGAATTAAGCATTTGTGATTCTTTAGATTCTACAACTTGAGATTTTTCTTCAAAATCTAGTGAAGAGAGCTCCTTTAAATCTACCTCTTTAGTGAGATTCTCCACACCTTGTGTGAGGCTATTTTTATACGCTAAAGCCTCTTCTTTAATCTTGCTTAGATTGACTTCCCTATCCAAGCTTTCCTTTGCTTCATCCATTGTCTTTTTCACTGCTTTAAAGAATTTTGCAACATCCACCATAGCTTTTGGTAGCTTTTCAGGACCCAAAAAAATAATTGCCACAGCTGCAATCACCAAAATCTCAAAAAATCCCATTCCAAACATCAATAATTCTCTGCCTCTTTGCCTTATTATTTTTTAATAGAAATTTGGATTTTATCAAATTTTGGAATAAAGTGTGCTTAGAGTTTTAGAAAATCAAAGTTAATTAGCAAGGGATTGTAATGAAAAAACTCCTCATTATTGGAATGCTTGGAATCGGATTTTTGCTTAATGGCTGCATTTCGCCTAAAACAGATGCTTTTTTAATTGGTGCTGGGCTTGGTGCTGGAATTACCCACTACTTTTTAAATGACGGAAAAATCGATGGAATCAGCAAAAATGCTTTTTCTAATTCCCCGCAAAACTCCCACCAAAACGTTGCTGATACCTCCATACCTGCAGAATTAGAATGGTATTACTTTGATAGGGATTTATACGAGCAAATCCTACTAAACCAAAG
>CALVAF010000118.1 GCA_944325475.1 uncultured Helicobacter sp. | reverse complement strand
ATCAAGGATTAAAAAGGGGAATGGAAATCACCAATAAAAAGAATAGAATGTTTTTATTACTTTTACCAAAAAATAATAAAACAAATCTTATAATTACTTTAGTGATTACTCTATATGTCTTTAAGGATTTATTTTGTTTAGCCGAGTTTTCAGTTTTATAAAATCTAAGCTTTTTTTAAGATTAATCTTATTATCTTTCTTTATTGCAATCACATTATCATTTTGGTTTTGGGGGCATTTGATTGCCTTTAATGAGATTTACATTTTTGGTAATTCTTATATAAGATTTGCTATTTTAGTCATCTTTTGGGCTATCATCTTTTCATTTTTTATGCTTAAGCCATTAATGGAATTCCTCTCATCACTCAAAAGCTCAAAAAGATCTTTATTAAAAGCAATAAAAAAAGAAGCAAATCATTCCCTCTTTAAAGCAAAAAGGAATTTTTTAATTTCTTTAAATGATGCAAAGACCAGTTGGAAAAGCGATTTGACAATCAAGGATTTGCCTTTAATTATTGTCATTGGGAATGAAGGCTCTGGAAAAAGCACTTTTATTAATTATTCTAATATAGAATACCCTTTAAGTGACAGCTTGGAATCTTATAAAAAATTACACCAATCAACCAATAATTTTTCTTTGTATGTTTCAAAAAAAGGTGCTTTGCTAGACACCGAAGGGAATTATTTTTCTCAAGAAGAGTTATTCACTCCTACAAGCAGTGATGAGTTACCAGAAGATGATTTAGTTAAAAATAAGGATTTTTTGTTAAAAAGAAATATTTGGAGAAATTTTCTCTCTTTTTTAAAAAAGAATCTGTTTCACAGCAAGTTAAATGGCATTATATTAATAATTGACACGAGGCTATTTTTAAGCAATCCTAAAGAATACTCTTCAAATCTTATTAGGCATCTTGTCAAAAGAACTAATGAATGTGAAAGAATCTTAAATTTAAAGCTCCCTATTTATATCATTTTTTCTAAACTAGATTTGGTTGAAGGAATGAAAGATTTTTTTGATATTTTTGAGGAAGATATTTTAAATAAGCCTCTTGGAATTAGTTTGACTAAAATTAATCCCAAAACCCTTCATCAAGAATTTCAAGAATTAGCCCATTCCATATCCTCTATTTTCTTTGCTAAAAACAACCTGATTCATTCTTTGGATAATAAAAAAGTAAGATACCTTTTCTTAAAACAATTAGAAAATCTATTTGCTCTTGCTAAAAACTTTGTTTTAGAAATCTATAATGAAAATTCCTTAAAAAATAATTCCTTTTTAAAAGGTGTTTATTTTGTTAGCGCTTATCAAGAAAATATTTCACGTAATTTTTTACTTGATGCAATTTGTGAAAAATACAATATCAAAAAAACTCTAGCTAGAGCGAATTCCCCTTATAATAAAAGAAGTTATTTTGTAAAATCCCTATTAGAAGATATTATCTTTAAAGACAATCTCTCTAATAAACTAACGGGAATTATTAAAAAAACAACCTTTTTATTTTTAATGGCAATCATTATTGTTGGGATTTATTTTTTCTCTTCCCATTTAATCTCTACTAAAGAATCAGAAAAAGGGAAAGCCGATGCAGTTTTAGCTTCACTTGAAACATTATTACAAGATTTTAACTATTCCCAAATGGATTTGAATGATAAAGTGATTTTATTAATCAATCTTAAAAATATTTTAAATACCTATCCAAATTTAATGGAAAAAGACAATCTTACCCAATATATAAGTTTAAAATTTTCACATCAATCCTTTGAGGAAGCAAAAAAGCTTTATTACACAATCAATGAAGATGTCCTGAGAAATACGTTGATTATGGAGATGGAAACCATTTTGGAGAAGAATGAAAACTTTGAGATTTTAATCCAAACGCTTTATCTATACAAATCCCTTTTTAATGAGGAATATTTTAATAAAGATTTATTGAAAATATGGGTTGATGAATATTGGCATTTTTTATCCAATTATGAAATTTCAAAAGAAACATTTTTAGATGGCATTAAGGAATTTAAAAAAAGCAATGCAGGTTTTTCTGAAGAAAATGCAAAAGCTATTGAGATAGCTATCAATAAAATACAAAAACAAGATAAATTTCGAAGATATTATGTTTTGCTAAACTTTTTAGATAGCATTGAAAAAAAAGAGTTCTACAAAATTCAAGAGGATTTAGGAAATTTGGCTAATAATGTTTTTGCCAATTTTAATAAAATAGAAGCGCTTGATAAAATTTATACCAAAAGAGGAATGCTAGAATTTTTAAAAACCTTTAATAAAAAATTAGACCATGTATTTTCCATAGATGCTTGGATATTTTCAGAGAATTCAGAGCATAAAGATGACAAAAAAATTATATCTATTGAAGTGATAAAAATGTATTTAGAGCAATACAAGAATCAATGGCTGCACTTAGTAGCCTCTATTAATTCACCGCAATATAGCTCCAAAGAAAACACAATTAATATGCTCAATATCTTATCAAAAGCAGAGAATCCCATAACAAAATTCATTAGAATTGTTAGTCTAAACACCAATCTTAATGATCCAGCTTTGCTAATGGAGGCATATAATCTAGGCTTAAATGCAACTGAGATTAAAAATAATTTCCTTAATATATCTAATGCTTTTGCGTCTTACCATGAAATAGCTCAGCAAAATTCTCTCTTAAGCAATGGGGTTTCTGCAGTGGGTATTAATATAAAAAATGATACCAAAATTATGGAAGTTATCAGTAAGGATATTTTAGATATTTATAATAAAGTTGTAAATTTTCCAATCAACAACACACAAACTCCAGAGGAAAAAATAACCTATTCTATCAATGGAAGCAGCAGTGAAGAAGACGCTTTTAATATTTTACTTAAAGATATTAAAGGTTTGCCTAATGACATTCGAAGGTATTACTCCGGGGTTTCTGCAAATTCATGGACGGTTATTGAAAACTATGGAATATCTTTGGTTAATATAGCATGGAAGAATGAAGTATATTCCTTTTTTACTAATGATATTGCCCCATTTTATCCTTTCAATCCACAAAGCAACCAAGATTTAAGCATGGAAGCTTTTAAAGACTTCTTTGGTAACAATGGAATTTTAAATAATTTTTATAATAAATACTTAAAGTTTATTTTAACAAAGAAAAAAAATGACTATTTTATAAATCCTAAATTGAATGACAGAATCTATCTTTCTAACGATTTCTTAGATTTCATTGCAAAAACGACTAATCTTTCTCATTCACTATTAGATGCAAATGGCAATATCAAAGTGAAATTTACTTTGCAAAGTTTAGATTTAAGTGCTGACTTCTCTTATATTGAAATGAGTTGCAATGCCAATAAAGCAAGGTATGATCATACTCTTAACTCCACATTTGAAATCATTGTTGGTCAATTTG
This sequence comes from uncultured Helicobacter sp., assembly GCA_944325475.1. Classification (GTDB taxonomy): domain Bacteria; phylum Campylobacterota; class Campylobacteria; order Campylobacterales; family Helicobacteraceae; genus Helicobacter_D. The sequence goes on along the minus strand of CALVAF010000118.1, from coordinate 2,947 downwards.
ATAGCAACACCCATTTACTCTTCAAAGCCCATAGCTATAGCAATCCCAATATTCATTATACTAAAACTTATAAAGGTGAGTGGGGCTGGTATCGATTCCTTAAAGAAAGCAAGAGTGATTTAGGTTATAGCATTATTTTTAATGAGAATAAGAGAATGTATTATGATTTTATTTTATTTAGCGGCGAAAAGGAAACCAATTCTATTTTAAATATTATATCAAATTTCAATATCACGCAAAATATTCTAGGAAGGAAATAAATAAGGTGGAAAATGAAAAAATTGGAATCATCATTGGAAATTTAGAAGAAAACCTAACAGCAAATAGAGCGCAAATATTTGATAAAAGTGGAGGGTTTATAGGAAGCGGTTATGAAAGCTTATTCATTGTTCAAGATAAGCAAAGTAATATAGCCGATAAACATGTTAGAATCTCCTATGAAGAGGGATTTTTTACCATAAGCCCTGTTGAAGATTCACTTGTATTTTATAATGAGTCTTTTTCCCCAATGCAAAGTGGATATGATACCATTATCAATAAAGGCGATGTCTTTAAGATTGGTTTAATTAAGTTTCATATTATTGATTCTAAAGAAATCAATGAGGATATGCTCAAAGGAAAAGAAGAAATCAATAAAGTAAAAAAAGACGACCACCTAGATAATATTCCCCTCTCTCCTAGAGGGAAGGCTAAAATAGAATTAGAAAAAGATGAGATACAAAATATTATCAAAGACACAACCGCTTCTTTAACCCTATCAACATTAGAGCCAAGCACTAACTTTATGGACGATATAACAAAAGATGATTCTTCTTTTAACTATCAAAATATGTCTAAAAGCCTCGAAAAAATATTTAATGCCATTAAAATAGAAAGGAAAAATGCTAAAGCAACTGGGGAGGTTAAGACAATCAATATCAAAGATTTTGAAAATATTTTATCCAATATCCCTTTAATACAATCCACCAAGTTAATCAATACTTTAGCATTAATTTTAATTAATAAGGAGTTATATAGTAGTATTTTTGAAGAAATAGCAGAGGAAGATATTTTTATGGAATATTTAAGTCAAGCAATCCATGCTAATATTCAAGGGAGTAGTGATTTGTTTGAAAATATACTCATCAAAGCCTTAGAAAATTACCAAAAAAATAAGTAATTGTAATTTTTTTAAAATATTTTAGGTATAATACACACTTAAACTTAAAACCTTCAAGTATAAGGAGAACGATATGGCACAACCAGTTTATTTAAAAATTGAAGGCTCAACTCAAGGGCTTATCTCAAGTGGAGCCTCAACAGAGGCAAGCATTGGAAACCGCTACCAAGCAGGACATGAAGATGAAATTATGGCTCAAGAGGTTTCTCATATTGTTACCGTTCCAGTCGATCAACAAAGCGGACAACCATCAGGACAAAGAGTCCATAAACCCTTTATCTTTACTTGCTCACTTAACAAATCCGTCCCCCTACTTTATAACGCTCTTACAAAAGGTGAGAGGCTAACTAACGTAGAAGCGCATTGGTTTAGAACTTCCACAAGTGGAGGTGCAGAACATTTCTTTACCACAAAACTCGAAGACGCTATTATTACTGATATTACTCTAATCATGCCCAATGCACAAGAAGCAGATAACCACGATAAAACCGAATTATTTCGAGTGTCTCTAAATTATAGAAAAATTATATGGGAGCATGTTGCTGCTGGAACAAGCGGTAGTGATGACTGGAGAGAGGCTAAAGCATAGTTAAACCACTATTTGATAATTTAGCAATATTGTGCAGATTCCTGCACAATAAGCCTAAATGACAAAAGCAAAAAATGAGAATTATTAAATTACCCTTAGAAGAATTTATCTCAAATATTCGAGAAGACAAAACCATCTATCTGGGATTGCGAACCCAAATAGTTTGCATTGATGACCGAATCGATTATAGTTTTATGAAAAAAAACTATGTCTTAGAAGAGAATTTTGACTTCAATGCGAGTATTTTTTTAGGCAAAATATCTTTTGATAATCATAAAATCCTTTTTGACCCTTTTGAGCTCTCATCACAAAGCTTTGAAGAGCTTAATTCTTTTTGGCTTAATGAAATCAATCCTGAAACTCATCATATCTATTACTATAAAAATCCAAATAACATTAAATTAAATCAAGAGCAAATTCAATCTTATTTCACCAATCTTTATCACAACAATATCCAATTCCTCTCTAACTACTGCACAGATATTAATCAATTAGGCGGAATCAAGCTATACCATCTTAAGCAAGAGCAAACCCACCAAAAAACAAACACCAAACAACTTCATGGAACAGAAATTTTACCCATAGAAGATGAGATTTTTTATTCTTATCTAGTATGGACGCTTCAAAACTTTCTCATTCCCTATGATATTGGAAAATATCAAGAAGAACATGATTTCTTTTTTAACTTAGGAGCTTATAAAAAATACAAAAACGCCTTAGATAATGGAGAAATTTTTATTGAAACCACTAATTCCTTAAACGAAAATCATTTGGATTTGTTTTTTGACAATATTAACCCCTTACAATATGCCATAGGCTATTTACAAAAAAAGATAGGAATTTATGGTAAAAGCTTGAAATCTTCACTAGGGACACGACACAAACATTATAGCGATGGTTTAAATCATTATTTTGAGCTACAAGAAAATCCCGATTTATTTGCCAGATTGATTGCTGTAAGCCACCCAAAAAAAGGAGAATTAGACCTTTGGAGTAATGCAATGTTACAAAAAGCACAACTTAAATTTCTTTTTTAATTCCTTCTATTATTAATCTAGCTTATCCCCTATTCTTCTACTTTTATATCATTCTCTTCTTTCCATTTCTAATTTAGATTCAAATTTAAACTTAAATTCCAGTCTGTGATTAAAAGTTAGATTAGGTTGGTTTTGGTGGGGGGTATTCCACTCTTCCACTCT
>CALVAF010000117.1 GCA_944325475.1 uncultured Helicobacter sp. | reverse complement strand
TAGCACGATAGCTAAGATGACATTGGTAATTCCAACCCCAAAAATAGCAATAAAAAATAAAGCTAAAATAAAAGTGGGAAAAGTCAAAAACACATCACAAAGACGCATTAAAACATTATCAAAGATTCCGCCTTTATACCCTGCGATAATGCCAACAAAAAATGAGATAAGTGCAATGAGTAAGGAAATCACAAAAACGCTAAAGAGTGAGATTCTAGCCCCATAGCCCAAGCGGCTTAAAATGTCCCTACCCAAATGATCGGTGCCTAGCCAATGTTCTAAAGAAGGGGGCAGAAACTTCTGCTCCAAATCCCCAAAAGTAGGATCATAAGGAAAAATAAAAGGGGCAAAAAAGGCGATAGTGACTAAAAGTAGAGCAAGGATTAAGGCAATTTTTAAGCGCATTTAAATGCCCTCATAGCGGATTTTAGGATTAAGAAGGGCTAGCAGAATATCCACAAGTAGGTTTAAAGCCACAAAAACCACAACCATAACTAGCATAAAGGCTTGAATCACCGGATAATCATGGCTGTAAATCGCACTTACAGCATATCTCCCAAATCCGGGCAATCCAAAGAGAATCTCAACCACCACCGCCCCGCCTAGAATCTCTCCAAAATGCATACCAAAGGAAGTGACAATAGGCAGTAGCGAGTTTTTTAGAATATGTTTTTGCACGACTTTTTTGGGGAGATTCCTAGCATAGGCATACAGCACACTTCTTTGGCTTTGATGCTCAAGGTAGCTAACCCGCACAAGTCGCATATTAATCGCTACAGACATAAGGCTTAGAGTAAGCACGGGGAGGATATAGCTTTTGAGCGAAAAATTTTCGTAGGGCGAGAGGATCCCTAAGCCTAGCGTGAAAACATAGATGAGTAAAAATCCAAACCAAAAGCTTGGCATCGATACGCTAAAAAAGGCAAAAACCCCTAAACCTCTATCAATCCAAGAGTCTTTTTTTATTGCTCCAAGCATGCCTAGGAAAATGCCAAAAAAAATCACCACAAGCATAGAGATAAAGGCAAGATTCAAAGTCGTGGGGAGATAATATAAAATGTCCTCTAGCACCGGGCGTTTGGTAACATACGAAGTCCCAAAATCAAAGTTTAGGAGATTTTTTAGCCACAGAAAATACTGCTCTAAAAAAGGGCGATTTAAGCCAAGCTCGATTCTGGTGGCTTCTAGGGCTTCTTGTGTGGGGGGGATTTGGGATTGTGTGAGGTAGGCAAAAGCTGGATCAATGGGGCTTAGACGCAAGATTCCAAAGACAATAAAAGAAACCACAAGCAAAATGGGAATCAAAAACAGGATTCTTTTAGTCAAAAAAATAAGCATTAAAACTCCATATTTTCAAACAAAAATTCACTTTCCATAGCACCCATTTGGTAGGATTTGATTTTTTCTTTATTGTAGATTCCAAGCACGACTCCATGGCTAAAGGGCAGGTAAATTGCACTTTTTTGCAGCAAGTCAAAGAGTTTTGCATAATCTTTTTGGAGCGCTTCAGAATCTTCTTGGCTAAGGATTATGTGGATTAGAGTTTCTATTTCTTTACGCAAAGGGAGGTCTTTTTGTGCGGCAAAATCCGCATGCGAAGGGACTAGCATTGAGGCGATAAAGGAATGCGGGTCAAAGGGATTACCCCAAGTTTCATTAAAAATCAAATCAAAATCTCCATTTTTTTGCCGTTGGAAGAAATAAATAGGCTCACTCGCATTGAGATTGACTTTGATTCCGACTTTGTTTAAGTCATTTTGAATGGCTTCAGCAAGGTTTTTTTGAATTGGGTTATTAGCGACATAGACGAGGTTTAGAGGTTCTTGTTTGTAGGTGCTTTTGGAGAGGCGGTTTTGGGCGTTTTGCGGGTTAAATTCAAGGGTTTTAGCTTGCGTGTGGCAAAATTCCAATTGTGGATTAAAAAGTGTGTTTGCTTGCTTATCGATTTTTAGCAGAATTTTTTCCCAAATTATTTGGCGGTTAATGGATTCTAAGATAGCTTGACGTAGGTTAATATCGCTAGTGGGGCGGCTTTTATCGGCATTGATGATAAGATGAAAAGTGCCTTGGGGTAGGGAGGTTATGGCTTGGTATTTGGGATTTTGACTAAGTCGTAAAAAATTTTCTCTTGAGAGCGAATCTTTACCCACCAAAAGATCTAATGCCCCACTTTCGAAGGCTAAGATTCGAGAATTTGGGTCGGGTAGGACCTTCATTGTCAGCTGTGAGATTTGAGGCTTTTTGCCTTGGTAATTTGGGTTTGGGGTAAAAATATCATAAGCGCCTAGCTTGCTTGCCTTTAGCGCCCAAGCACCGCTGCCAATGGGGGCTTTGATTCCATCTTTGGTTGCACCATTTAGCATGGCATTGGGGGAGATGAATCTAAAAGGGCGTGGGAGGCTAAGCTCATTTAAGGTTGCGATATGGGGGCTTGTGAGTTTGAGTTCGAAAGTCTTAGAATCAAGAGCTTTTGCGCTTTTGATTTTTTGAGTGATTCCAAGCCAAGAATGTCGTGTTTTGTTCTCTAAAATAGCCTTGAAGTTTGATTCTACTGCATAGGCATCTAGGGGGCTATTATCGGAGAATTTAAGATTGTCTTTTAAGAAAAAAGTGTAAGTTTTGCCATTGTTAGAGACTTCCCAAGATTCTGCGACTTCACCAACAAAGCCCTTGCCATCAAAACGCACTAGGGCTTCATAGAGCATAACCTGTGCATACATTTGATTGGGGGAGTAGAGATGCGGGTTTAGATTCCCTGCATTCATTGCCCATGCGCTTGTGATTTCACGCCCCAAAAGTGGTGAAAGTAGCAAAAAGGGTAGAAGAAAAACTAGGAAAAATGGATATAAAAGTTGCTTTTTGCGAAATTGCTTTTTAATGGTTGCCTCCAAAATGAGTGAAAAAGATTTTAACCTTCTGAAATTTTACACAAAAAATCTTAAAGTTTTGGTGGGTTTGAGTTTGTAGGGCTTTGGAGGATTGCCTTTTAAATTAAATTTTTTATTTTGATTTTTTTTGCTAAAATATCGTCTTAAATTTTATAAAAAAAGGAAAATAATGTTAGATTCGCAAACAAAAGAGATTGTAAAAAGCACGATTCCATTGCTAAATCAGTATGGAGAGGATATTACAAAGGTGTTTTATCGTGAGCTTTTTGAACGTTATCCGCAAGTGCAAGGTATGTTTGACATGGATAATATCAAGAGTGGTAAGCAGCCAAAAGCTCTTGCAATGGCGATTTTAAATGCAGCAAACAATATCGATAACTTAGAGAAAATCCGCCCTTGTGTGAAATCAGTTGGGAAAACTCATGTGAGATTGAATGTTTTGCCTGAGCATTATCCGCTTGTGGGTGAGTGTTTGCTTGTGGCGATTAAAGAGGTGCTAAAAGATGCGGCAAGCGATGAGATTATAGAGGCATGGGGTAAGGCTTATGGGGAAATCGCAGGTTTTTATATTAACATTGAAAAAGGGATTTATCAAGCATGTAAATAGTTTTTGCACACAATCCAAATTCTAAAGCCTCTAAGTTTTAGAGGCTTTTGTAAGGCTTATTGATTGGGCGGATTCTTGGGGATTTAGCATTGTTTAGGTTTGCTATTGTTGTATTTTTTAGTTTATTGGCTTGTAGGAAAAATGAATCCTTTTAAGATACAGTTTTGAAAGTCATTATATTAATTTAAGTCATATTTGCTTGTTGATTCAAATTGTTATACCCCTACTTTTTAGTCATAAATTGTTTTGTTTTGTGATAATATAATGGTAATTTGTTGTTTTCATATTTTGCTAGAGGCGACAGGTGCAGCTGAGCTCTTTAATGATTAAAATATTTTTATGGCTTTTGCTATTTTTTATTTTTTAATCTTGGATTGCTTTGTGTGTAGAGGTAACACAAAGCAATCTGTAAAAATTAAAATGTAGAGAATCTAGGGAGTCTTAATTTTTGTCTTTATCTACCAATTTTCCAGCCCCAATCCAAGGCATCATTGCCCTTAGCCTCTCACCCACTTGCTCGATTTTGTGGTTAGCCAAGTTTTTGCGCTCGGCATTCATTCTTGCATACCCAGCCTTTCGCTCTAAAATAAAATCTTTTGCAAAGCGTCCTTCTTGAATATCGCGCAAGATTTCTTTCATCGCCTTTTTGGATTCTGTATTAATCACGCGCGGACCGCTTATCATATCGCCATACTCGGCAGTATTAGAGATAGAGTAACGCATCGTGGCTAGTCCGCCCTCATACATTAAATCCACGATAAGTTTTAGCTCGTGCAAACACTCAAAATATGCCATTTCTTCAGGATAGCCTGCCTCGATCAATGTTTCAAATCCTGCCTTTACTAGACTGCTTACCCCGCCACAAAGCACCGCTTGCTCGCCAAATAAATCTGTCTCGGTTTCGTCTTTGAAAGTTGTCTCGATAATCCCGCTTCGCCCACCGCCAATGGCTGCAGCATAGCTCAAAGCAATCGCCTTGGCATCGCCTCTGCTTGTGTCTTGTTCTACGGCGATTAAATCGGGAATCCCACCACCTTTGAGAAACTCGCTCCTTACTGTATGCCCCGGGGCTTTAGGGGCAACCATAATCACACCTACGCCTTTGGGAGCTTTAATCTGCCCAAAGTGGATATTAAATCCATGTCCAAAGGCGATGATTTTATCCTCGCTTAAATGTTTCTTGATGTCGTTTTCAAACACATCGGCTTGTAGCTCATCTGGGATTAAAATCATTACGACATCTGCCCATTTTGTTGCCTCACTCACTTCTAAGACTTTGAAGTTTTTTGCTTCTGCTTTAGCCCAGCTTCTGCCGCCTTTGTAGAGACCGATGACGACTTCCACACCAGAATCTCTTAGATTTTCTGCATGGGCGTGCCCCTGACTCCCAAAGCCGATGATGGCTACCTTTTTCTTTTGGATAAGTCCTAAATCGCAGTCTTTGTCGTAATACACTTGTAATGCCATTGCTAACCTCGTTTGGAATAAATTAAGAATTTATGATTATATTCTTTTCAAACTTAGTAGAAACTTTGATAATCATCTCTTTTGGATTCTTATTATTGATTACTCTTTGGGGGATTCTACTACGACATGGGGACGGATTTTTTCGATATTTTTGGCGCCAAAGCCCTTGACATTTTTTAAGTCATCAACAGATTTAAAAGGCGTTTCTGTGCGATAATCAATAATGGCTTGTGCTTTTGCTTCTCCAATGCCTTTGATATTCGTAAGTTCCTCTTTACTGGCTTTGTTCAAATCAATCTGACCAAATAAAAATGAGATAGCCAAAAATAATGTGACAAGTAGTTTCATAGTTTCTCCTTTATAGATAAATTATGTTTCAATTCTATCAGACTAAGTTAAAATATTTTTATTTTTATAACAAAATTTTGTGAGATTTTAGAATATGTAAAGTTTCGTAACATAAAATTTTTAATTATAATTTGTATTTAAAAATATTATCGGTCATCTTATTTCTTGTTAATTTCAATAAATCTCATTTTTATTTAGTTGCTTCTGTGTCTTTTTAGGGTTTTGTTTGAGATTTTTTAAAATTTATTTAATAGCAAAATTAATATAATTATTATTTGATAAAAATTATCTATTACTAAAAGTATAAGTTAAGGATAGAAAATGTTGCAAAAAATATTTCTTAAAAAAATGCTAAAAAATTACAAAGGAGGCGATTTCTCTGTGATTTTTTGGGACAAAGAAGAGATTAGAATCGGAAAAGGAGAGCCAAAATTTACAATAGAGATTAAAGCTCCACTTCCTTTTAAGTATAATAAAGACTTGAGTCTCATTTTTGCAGAGGCTTATATGGATGGAATCGTGGAGATTTTTGGGGATTATGATGAGATAGCAAGGGTGTTGTATTTTTATTCTCACAGAAAGCAGCTCAAAAAAGTAAAAAGGAAGTCTGTAAGCAAGATTTCTCAAACTCAAGAGAGCAAAAATATCAAAAGTCATTATGATATAGGAAATGATTTTTATAAAATTTGGCTTGATGAGACAAAAAGCTATTCTTGTGCCTATTTTAAGACAGAAAGCGACACTCTCCATCAAGCACAGCTAAACAAAATCCAACACACGCTAAAAAAGCTTGATTTACGCAAGGGTGAGCGATTGCTAGATATTGGTTGTGGTTGGGGTTGGCTTTCTTTAGAGGCAGCTAGAGAATATGGGGTGGAAGTTGTGGGAATCACGATTTCACAGGAGCAATACAAAGAGGCAAGTAATCGCATTAAATCAGCTGGGCTACAAAATAGTGTCGAGATAAGGTTGCAAAACTACCAAGATTTACAAGAAAAAAAGTATTTTGATAAAATTGTTTCGGTGGGAATGTTTGAGCATGTGGGGAAAAAGAATCTGTCTGTGTATTTTGAAAAAACAAGGGAGGTTTTAAAGCCCGGAGGCACATTTTTGCTGCATTCTATTATGTCTATGTTTGAGGGTAAGACAAATGCGTGGATTGATAAATATATTTTCCCGGGTGGCTATATCCCTTCCTTACGTGAAGTTATGCACACCATGGTAAATTTTGATTATCATCTTTTGTTGGCAGAGAGTTTGCGGATGCATTATGCAAAAACCCTTGATATATGGCGTGAAAACTTCATAGCCCATAAAAAAGAGGTGAGGGCAATGTATGATGAGCGTTTTATTCGCATGTGGGATTTGTATTTGCGTTCGTGTGCTTCGGCATTTCGTGCTGGAAGCGTGGATTTGTTTCAGTTACTTGTTACTTATGGCGTGAATAACTCTCTTGCTCTAACTAAAGAATATATCTATCGTTAAATTAAAGTTAGATTTTTGGGCTAAATAGGCAGAATCTTTTGGTTTTGCCCTTTTGTTTTTAGGATAATAAGGATTTTTTAAGTGATTTGAAAAAGGTGTTTTTAAATTTTGCGATAACTTAAGGCTTCTAGTAAATGTTCTTTGAGAATTTGTTTGCTTAAGTCCAAGTCTGCAATACTCCTTGCCACTTTTAGAATTTTGTTGATTCCTCTAGTCGAAAGGGAAAAGCGCTCTTTGGCAAGGTCCAAAACTTGTTTGCTTTGTGCATCTAAAGCGCAGAATCGTGCCAACTCCTCGCCCTCTAGTCGTGCATTGAAGCATTTTTGGTGGCGCATTTTTTGAAATCCAAAAGCCCTCAAAACTTGACCTTGCATTTCTTGGGAAGTGATAGTGTGTGTGGTTTGCGAGCCTTCTTGCATTGGCACAAACAAATCCATCCTATCCCAAAAGGGGTCGGAAATTTTGTTTTTATAAGCGTTGATTTCTTTTTGATTGCAGCGGCATTCTTTTGTGGTGCTTAGGAGATTCCCACAAGGACAGGGATTCATTGCGCCTACAAACATAAAGTTTGTAGGGTAAGTGATTTTGGCTTGGAGGCGTGAGATGGTGAAATGGTGATTCTCCAGTGGCTCTCGCAGTGATTCTAAGATGCTTTTGGGGAAGTGTGGCAGCTCATCAAAAAACAAAACTCCCAAGTGCGCTAGGCTGATTTCGCCGTATTTGACATTTTGTCCGACTGCGCTCCCTAGAATCGCGGCTTTTGTAGCGCTGTTGTGTGGGTTTCTAAAGGGTCTTTGTGCAGTGATTTTGAGGGTGTTTGAGGCAAGCTGTAGGATTTCAGAGAGCGTAAGTGGGGGCAGGATATAGGGGATTCTTGAAGAAATCATGCTTTTGCCACTTCCTGCGCTACCTTCAAAAAGGATATTGTGGAATCCGCAAGCAGCGATAAGAGCAGCTCTTTTAGCTCTTTCTTGCCCCAAGACATCTTTGAAATCCAGCGTAAAATGCGAGGTAAAATAGTATTTTTCACTCTCGAAAATTTCATAATCAAAAGGCAGAGTGGATTGTGTTAATTCTATGGGTGGAGGGCATTTTAGAATCTCGATGGCTTCTTTGAGTGTGTCTGCAAAATAAGCCTTGAGATTGGGGATTTTGGAATAGAATTCTTTGGCGCTTTTGGGGAGTATGAAGATGGAATCTTGATTTTCTTGGCGGCTTAAAAGTGAGAAAAGTAAAGGGTAAATAGAGGGGGTATCTTTGATTCTGCCATCAAGCCCTAATTCTCCAAAGGCAAAATATTTTTTAGGTTTTGTGTGGGAAGCTGCTTGTGTTGTTTGAAGGGTTGCATTAAGTTCTCCAAAATCACAATACCCATAAAGTGCGATGAGGAGAGCGATAGGTAAATCATAGAAACTCCCTTGTTTGGGTAGGTCTGATGGGGAGAGATTGACACTGATTTTTAGGGGAGGGAATTTAAAATCATTGGATAGTAGGGAGGATTGGACTCTTTGGCGTGATTCTTGAATCGCATTGCCTGCTAGCCCGGTGATTTGAAAGGAAGGAAGGGCTTTTGTGAAGCTAACTTCAACTTCCACCTCTTTGGCTTCCAAACCCTCTAGTGCAGCGCAATAAAGGAGATTCAAAGTCACTTCTAGCCTTTTCTTTTTTGTTTGAGCTCTTTTTCGAATTTTTTGCGCTTAAGAATAGAAAGCTTGTCGATAAACAAAATACCATTTAAATGGTCGATTTCATGTTGTAAAGCAACAGCTAGATAATCTTTGGCGTTTAGCTCTTTGGGATTGCCATAGCGGTCTTGATAGGTGACTTTTAATGATGAGGAACGTTTGACCTCCTCGTAAAATTCTGGCACACTCAAGCAGCCCTCATTAAAAAAAATCTCGCCATCTTTTTCTACAATTTCTGGATTAATGATTTCTAGCAAGTCCTCTTTGCGCTGGTTTCCTTCTTCATTAGGCAGACAAATGAGTAGCGCACGAATGGGCTTAGCCACTTGGATTGCTGAGATTCCAACGCCATTTTTTTGTAGCATGACTTCATACATCGAGTCTAAAAGCTCATGTAGCAATTCATCAAAGGTTTCAATGGGTTTTGAGATTTGGCGTAAAATGGGATTAGGATAAGTGATAACTTCAAGCATTATTTTTCTCCATAGACAACAAAAGAAAGGTTACTATTAGAAGCTTTTTTGAGAGCTTCAAGGCTATTTTTGAGGATTTCTTTGGAAGCTGATTTTCCATCGATTTCACAGATTCCGCTACAAATGCTGAGGAATAGCTCTTCATTGTCGAGATAAATATTAGTTTCTATGACCTTTTCGCAAAGTCTATTTACGAAGCGTTTGGCATCTTCTTTGTCGCGGTGATTGAGTAGGATTCCAAACACGCCTGTACCATAATATGCGAGGATATCGTTGCGATTGGCGAACTTTTGGAGAATTTTGGCAATGGTTTTATTGATAAGAATCGCATTTTTTTCAGAAACAACTTTTTTTTCTAAGTTTTTTGTGATTTTGAGTAAAAGCAGGGAAGATTTGTGTTTGTCAGTAGCAGTTTCTTGGCATTCTATTTGGATTTTATTCTCTAAAAATCGCTGGTTATAGACATTGTAGCGACTATCGCTGATGGTTTCTTTGGTGATGTTTTCAATGGCATTGGTAGTTTTGTCATAAGACATTTTGATGTCTTGAAGTTGCTTGGTAGAGATTTCATTGAGTTTTTCAAGCTCTTTTTGAAAAAGTGTGATGACATTTTGCAGTATATTTGCATTTTTGACAGAATCAATTTCTCTTGCATGTTTTTTAAGGATACTTTGAAGCAGCTGGAAGTTACTAAAAAGCGCTTTTACAAGTTGTAAAGTATGGACCATATAGGCTTGGGCTTTTAATACTTTATTTTCAAGTAGGACTTGTTTTTCAGAAGGGATTAATTCTGATTGGAGTGATTGTTTTGCAGTGTTTTTGAAATCTTGAGGTTTGTCTTCTAGGAGTTTTTCAAAATAAATTTTGTAATTACAGGGTGTGGGTGGAATCCCATTAGAAAGTAGTGTTTGGATAATTTGCATTCCATAAGATTCAATTGAGTTATCGTCAATGGATTTTTCTTCTCCATTTAAATTTGAATTATTGGAATCAAAAGGAGGCACAAAACTAGAACTGGAAGGTTTTTCTTCAATGCCATTGGTTTTAAAATTTGGTAAATTCACACTTTTTAAATCTTCCATGCTTCAAATCCTATTTTATTTTAAGCTTTTCGTCAAGACGTTATCAATCAAACCATAATCTTTGGCTTCTTGAGCGCTCATAAAGAAATCTCTATCGGTGTCTTTGGCGATTTTTTCTAAAGATTGATTCGTGTTAGCTGCTAGAATCTCATTCAAACTTGCTTTGAGGCGTAAGATTTCTTTGGCTTGAATTTCGATGTCTGTGGCTTGCCCTTGTGCGCCGCCTAGAGGTTGGTGAATCATAATTCGAGAGTTAGGCAGAGAGTAACGCTTCCCTTTTGTTCCACAACTTAGCAAAAACGCACCCATACTTGCGGCTTGTCCGATACAAATCGTGCAAATATCGGGTTTAATGTAATTCATTGTATCATAAATGCTAAACCCACTTGTGACGACTCCGCCAGGAGAATTGATATAGAGATAAATGTCTTTTTGCGGGTCTTCTGCTTCCAAGAAAAGTAGCTGTGAGACAATAGAGGCAGCGATGCCATCTTCGATTTGTCCGCTTAACATAATAATTCTATCTTTAAGGAGTCTTGAGTAAATATCATAGCTTCTCTCGCCGCGTCCAGTTTTTTCTATGACGATAGGGACATAATAGCTCATTGTGCCTTCTTATTGAGTAAATTAGTGAGGATTTTGTCCTCTAGCATTGCCATTTTGATTGCGGGAATGAGATTGTTGTTTTTGTAATATTCGAGTACCATTTTTGGATCTTGTCGCATCGTTATTGCCTCATAGTAGATTGTGTTGAGAATCTCATTTTCGTGAATGTCGATATTATCGCGCTTTGCAATCGCATCAACAATAAAGGTAACCTTAACACTTCGTTGTGCGGTTTCTCTTTGTTCTTCTCGTTTGGCTTTAAGCGCTTCGGTGTCTTTAGTAAGCTTCTCTTGTTCTTCTTTTGAGAGCTTCCCAAATTCATTTCTTAGAAGCAAATCCATTTCTTGTTCGACGATGAGATTAGGTAGGTCAAAATCAATGGTTTTGTGGAGGTTTTCAGCCAAAATAGCTTTTAGCTCTTTATTGTAGAGTTCTTGTTTTTTTTCTGCGGCAATTTGGGTTTTGATTTTTTCTTTGAGTAGAGCGACATTGGCTTCTTTTTCTTCAGGCAAGAGTGTTTTGGCAAAATTATCATCAATTTCTATCTTGCCTTTGGTTTGGATTTCATTAAGTTTGACTTTAAAGGTGGCGGGCTTACCTGCTAGATTAGCAGCTTGATAGTTTTCTGGGAAAGTGACTTGAATTTCTCTTTCTTCACCTTTTTTCATTCCGATTAATTGATCTTCAAAGCCTTTGATAAAGGATTTGCTACCGATTTTAAGGAGATAATTCTCTGCCTTGCCCCCTTCAAAAGGCTTATTATCAATAAAACCTTCAAAGTCAATTTTAGCATATTCGCCATCTTTTAGTTTGCGTCTGCCATCTTCGATTCCAACAAGTGGCGCACGTGAATCAGTGATTTCCTCTAGTCGCTTATTGACTTCTTCATCGGTAACTTCAGGGATTTTCACTTCGGGAATACAATCTTCCACGCCATCAAGGGGGATATTTGGCACCAAGCTTAACTCGATTTCTAGCTCGATTCCATTGTCTTTTTTTTCAAATTTTGTAATTCTTGGGTCGCCTATGATTGCATTTGCTTGGACATCGAGTTTTTTTAAAATTTCTTGCAGCAAGTCTTGCACGCATTCTCTTTGTGCGTCTGCCTCTAGCTGTTTGCCATAGCGGGCTTTGATGACTGCAGCAGGGATTTTACCTTTCCTAAAACCATCAATTTTGAGATTCTTGCCAGCAGTTTTAGTGACTTGCTCAATTTTTTTGTCTAGCTCACTGAGCGCGATAGTGGCTTGTGCGTTTGCGTTGGCACTATTGATTTTATTGACCTTTAAACTCGGATTCATACTTTCTCTACTCCAAAAATAAAAATACTTACAATTTAAAGATTATAGCAAAAAAAGCATTCAAATACAAATTTTGTTAGGAATTTATTCGCCAATGATTTCTCGTACTCCTTTAGAATTGGGTTGGCTTAAAAAGCCTTTTGCACTCATTTGTTCGACGATATTGGCGGCTTTATTATAGCCAATGCCTAGTCGCCTTTGAATGTAGCTAATAGAGGTTTTACCATCATTTAGCATAATCTTTTTTGCTTCCTCATAAAGCTCGTCTGTCTCGCCCTCGTAATTTAAACCCAAAATCTCATCTTCACTGGGCATAAAATTTTCATCATATTGCACAGGGCGTTGAGATTTGATAAACTCCACGATTTTCTCGATTTCCTCTTCGGTGCTCCATGGGGCATGGAGGCGAATGATTCCACCACCTGGTGGGGTGAAAAGCATATCACCGCGCCCTAGAAGCGATTCTGCTCCAAAGCTATCTAAAATGACTTTAGAATCGATTTTTTGCCCCACTTTGTAGCTAATACGCGAGGGTAGATTGGCTTTAATTGTGCCGGTTACGACATCAACACTTGGTCTTTGTGTGGCAACGATGAGGTGGATTCCACTTGCGCGTGCCATTTGTGCTAGACGCGCAATAGAAAGCTCGGCTTCTTTGCCTCCGCTCATCATTAAATCAGCTAGCTCATCAATCACAATCACAATATAAGGGAATTGCTCAAAGCCCTCAATTTCAGCTTTTTTGTTGTAGTTTTCAATGTTTTTAATCCGTGCTTCGCTCATTAATGTATAGCGTCGCTCCATTTCTTTAACAGCATTATCAAGGGCGATGATTGCTTTTTTGGGTTGCGTGATGACGGGCGTTAGCAGATGTGGAATGTCGTTATAAATGCTAAATTCTAGCATTTTAGGGTCAATCATTAAAAGCCTTAGCGTGTCAGGAGAGTTTTTGTAAAGCAGGGATAGAATCATTGCATTAATCCCCACGCTTTTTCCACTGCCTGTTGTCCCTGCAATCAGTAAATGTGGGAGTTTTGCAAGGTCAGTAACAAATGGATTCCCTACTATATCCTTACCTAAGGCTAAAGTAAGAGGGGAATTGGAGTTTTGAAAAATCTCATTTTCTAAAATTTCACGCAAATAAATGGTTTGGATTTGGCTATTTGGAATCTCAATACCCACAACATCTTTGCCGGGAACTGGGGCTTGAATCCGAATCGTCTTTGCTCTTAAAGCCATTGCTAAGTCATCTTGGAGCGTCTGAATTCGTGAGACTTTGACATTGGGGCTTGGGCGAAATTCAAAGGTGGTAACAATGGGTCCAGAATAGGTGCGAACAATGTCGCCTTCAATCTTAAACATACGCAATTTGTTGAGCAAATCATTGATTTTTCTATCAATTTCTTCTTCATTAATTTCAATTCTTTCTTCTTGAGGGGTTTGGAGAAACTCTAGCTTGGGTAAGGTAAAATCGCCATTTGTGGGTTGTGATTCTGCATTTGGCTGAGATTCTTGCAGTGATTTTTGAGATTGCTCTAAGGTTTGGGCTTGGGAGTGTTGTGGGGATTGGGGAATTTGGGCTGATTCTTGGAGAATAGAAATTTGTTGTGGTTGCAATTGCGCTTCTTGTGGGGTTTGAGCTACTTGAATTGGGGTTTCTTCTGTGCGAGATTCTTGATTGGGAATTTCTTGGCTAGGG
>CALVAF010000116.1 GCA_944325475.1 uncultured Helicobacter sp. | reverse complement strand
CTCATTTCATTGTCATTAAGGATAATTACCATAGGGTATTTTCTATCGCCTAGTTCATTGAGGGCTTCATAGGCTAATCCCGCACTCATCGCACCATCTCCGATAAGCACAACTGGAGTGTTTTTGGAATGATTCAAAAAAAACGCCTTAGAAATTCCTACTCCAAGCGAGATAGAAGTGGAGCTATGTCCGGCGATGAAATAATCATGCACACTTTCTTGAGGCTTTGTAAAGCCGCTAATTCCATTGGTTTGACGCAAAGTTTTAAAGCTATCCCAACGTCCCGTTAGTAGCTTATGTGCATAGGCTTGGTGGCTGACATCAAAGATAAAAGGATCCTTTGGGGAATCAAAAACGCAATGCATAGCAATAATGAGCTCCACAGCCCCCAAACATGAGCTTAAATGCCCACCATTTTGGGAAACAACCTCTAGGATTCTATTGCGTAAAACTTGTGCCAATTCCCCCAATAAAAGATAGTCTTTTTCGTTGAAATGACCTTTTTTGAGAATTTCTAAATATTTTTGCTCTAAAGACATCAGAATCTACTCTCTAAAATGGATTTTTTGAGGGCTTCAAAGCGCAGATGAATATCCCCATCAATGTTGCCCTCATTGCTTAAAATAATCACGCCTCCCTTAGCGATTGCTGGGTCAGCTTGGAGGGTGACATGAGTTAAATCTTGCAAGGATTCTTTTAATTCCTCCAAATCACCGGGGAAAACCTTTAGGGTTACTTGTGCGTTTTCTGCTAGGTTTTGCAGGAGATTTCTAGCTAGAGAAGAAGCGATTTTAGCGCTATTGGTATTGACTTCATTGGTAATGACTTCTTTAGCGATGTCAAGGGCGATAGAGCTAAGTTCCTTTTCAAGATTGGCAATACGGATTTTAGTATTACTAATATGCTCATCAATGCGTTTAATGCTTAGAGAATAAAGTTCCCTTTGGCTATTGATTTGGGCTTCTAGCTCTTGTTTGGCTCTTTGATAACCCTCATTATAGCCTTGCTCTTTTGCTTCAGCTTTAGCATCGGCAACTTTTTGGGTTATTTCCTTTTCTTGTTTGTCAAACTGCTCTTGAAGTTTTTGTAAAGATTGCGCTAAGGCATCGCTTTTTTGGAGGATTTTATCGACGACTTCGGCTTCAAAAAGCTTAAGCGAAGGTGTTTGTTGGATTGGTGATTCTGTAATTTCTTGAGATTCTTGCATTTCTTGAGTTTCTTCAATCCTTTCTTCTTGTGCTTCTTGGAGTGTAGGTGTTTGTAGCATCATTTCTTCTTTGATGGCAGGATCTTTTTTGGATTCTGCATTTTGAGATTTTTTAGCGACTTCCATATTTCTGAAATTGTATTTTTTAATATCATGCTTTGCTTTTTTTTCTTTGGTGATGATATTTTCGTGTTCGTTGATATTATTCAATGGTATCCTCTTGTTCGCCAATTTGTATTACGCCTTGTTCAGAGAGTGATTGCACGGTTTCTACAATCCTTCTTTGTGCGGCTTCGACATCTTTAACCTTGACGGCACCTAAAAACTGCATTTCTTCCAAAAGCTGCTCACTTGCTCTTTGGGACATATTAGATGTAAATTTCTGTTTGAGTTCTTCTGGAGAAGCCTTCAGAGCAAGAATTAAATCTTTTTTATCGACAATTTTTAAAATTTCCCTAATAGCGTTGCTATCAAGCTTTTCAATATCTTCAAAAGTAAACATCATTTCTTTAATGGCTGCAGCAAGTTGGTCATCAATCTGCTCGATATAGGCAATTGTTGCCTTAGCAGCTTTTTGTCCTAAGCGGTTAAAGACTTCTGCGACAGCACGCACTCCGCCTACCTCGACTTTGTAGCTTGTCAGTGATTCAAGTTTATTTTCTAAAACAGTAGAGACGCGTTTGACGATATTAGGAGAAATATCTCCAAGATTTGCCATACGAATCGCAATTTCTGCCCGCAAATCATCAGAGAAAAAGTTAAGGGTTTCTGCAGCATTGGTGGGGTCCATATGGGCTAGAATCAAAGCAATGGTTTGAGGGTGTTCATGGATAATGAAGTCTGAGAGCTGCTGCGGACGCACACGTGAGAGATAAGAAAAATTTTGCGAAGATTGCATGGATTTTGCAAGCTTGTCTAAAACTTTCTTAGCTGCTTCTGGTCCTAGTGTGCGATAAAGCAATTCTTTGGCATATTCAAAACCACCTGTTGAGATATATTGGTTAGATTGGAAAATCACATAAAATTCTTCTAAAATCGCCGCGGCAATGGTCTTATCCACACTGGAATTTTGAGCGATGTGCTTTGAAATTTCAGTAATAGAATCCAAATCAAGGTGTGAAAAGATTTCCCCCGTGATTTCATCGCCTAGCTGGACTAATAAAATAGCGATTTTTTCTGCCATAGAAAATTCGTCATATTGCGCTTGCTGGCGCGGACTAAGTGTGATAGATGGCATGATTATCTCCCTCCTTTTGATATGCTTCCAATATTGTCAATCCCTAATTCATCATGCACTAGAGTTTGGAATAAATTTGCTAATTCTGTGGGCTTTTCTTGCACTATCTCGCGGAGCTTTTCTAAAAGCACCTTATATTTCACTTCATCTTCGTTATTGGCATTGCCAAATCCAAGCTGGTCTTCAACACGTCTTCTAACTTCATTGAGTTTATCGTTATCATCTTCTTCTTCATCATCAATTTTAAGTAATGATTCAATCTCTTCTTCTTCATCGGTTTTTGCCTCAAGCATACGTTCGCTGAAAGGTAAGATGACTTTTTTATAAAATAAAAATAAGATGATTCCCACAATCACATATTTTAAAAGTGGCATAAAAGGTGTGAGTAAGTCTTGTGCGGTTTCTAGGAATCGTTCTAGTGGTGTTCTGGCTTTGAAACTAGCATTTTGTCCATTGAGTTGGAAGTTGCTTACAGAAACTTCATCACCCCTTTGTTGATTAAAGCCAATAGCTTGTCTAACAAGTGCGGAGATTTGTTCCATTTCGCCTCCATTGAGCGCGATGTATTCTAGCTGTTCTACGCCATTGGCATCAAGTTGTTTTTGGTATTTGCCATCAACCACAACAGCAGCAGAGAGGCGACGAATCGTTGCAAATTCGCCTTTGATATTGGAAATTGTTTTACTAATTTCGTAGTTTGTGGTGGTTTGGGATTTTTCATAGCGTTCTTTATTGTTCTCATCTTCTAAGCCTTGCACAGGTCCGATATTGCTCACTACTCCGGGAACTCCACCGATTTCTTTGGGTTTTACCCCCTCGCGTTTTTCCTCGAGATTTTGCTCACTTCTAATAACATTATTTGGATCATAGTATTCTTGAGTGCTTTCTTTTTGCGCGAAATCAAATTCTGCCGTTACCTTAGCCACTACGCCCTCTCTCCCGCCTGTAATAGGGGCTAAAATATTAATGATTTTTTCTTCTAGGGATTGTTCAAAGTTATTTTTGTAACGCAGTTGTGCTGCAGCTAGCTCCCTTGCACCACCTAATTCATCTAATTCGCTAAGAGGCTCACCCTTTTCATTAACGACTTCGACATTTTCAATCGTCAAATGAGGCACGGCTGAAGAGACGATGTTTTTAATTCCTGAAATTTGCTTAGGGGTTAGGGTTTGTGCGGGTTTAAAAACAAGGACCACAGAAGCAGTGGGTGGAGTTTGCTCGCTAATAAATACGCTTTTTTCGGGTTGTGCAAGATGCACGGTGGCTTTTTGGATGGGTGAGAGACTTTCAATCGTCCTTGCAAGCTCTCCTTCTATGGCACGGAGGTATTTGATTCTTTGGTCAAAATCTGTGGCACCAAAGTCTTTGGTATCAAAGATTTCAAAGCCGACTTTGCTATTTTTTGGAATCCCATTACTTGCGAGTTTCATACGCTGTTCATACACGAGACCTTGAGGGATTAGAATTGTATTGTCTTTGGGGATTTTATAAGCAATTTGGTCTTGTTGGAGTTGCTGGATAATTAACGCCCCATCTTCTGGGCTAACCCCTTCAAATAAAACCGCATAGCCCGGATACATCACACCATTTTTGTTACTCATCGAATTCCAAACAATCAAGCCTGAAATGAAAGCGACAATCGCAACAATCGTTGCTAGAAACACAATTCTTTGTTTTTTATTAAGGCGTTTGTAGAGATTTCTAATTTGTTCAAATAATGCTTTTAAATCCATTTTTTACTTATTGCCCCAAAAATTCATCAAAAAATGTAAAAAAGCGTTGGTTTTGACTTTTTGTCCCAATGGTTATGCGAATCGCATTAAGTCCATAAGAAGCAAGATTGCGGATAATTATTCCTTTCTTTAAAAGATAATCTGCAATGGTGCTTGAATCAAGTGGTGATTGGAAAAGATAAGTGATAAAATTCCCATAAGAAGGAATGTAGGCAATATTTTTTTTAGTTGCATAATTTTCATAAAGAACCATTTGTTCTAGGTTGTTTTGGAGGGTTTGCTTGATATGCTCTTGGTCTTTTAGGGCTTCAATAGCGGCAGCTAGAGAAGGGGTGGTAATATTAAAAGGGGGGCGCATTTTTAAAAGGGCTTTTATAATCTCTTCTTTAGCAATGCCATATCCTACTCGCATACCGCCTAGCCCATAAGCCTTAGAAAAAGTGCCTAGATAAATGGCGTTAGGGAAGCTCTCAATTAGCTCTTTTGGGCTAATAGCCTTGCTAGAATCTTTAGCTTTTGCAAACTCTTGGTAAGCCCCATCAAGAATCACAAGGGTATTGGAATGAATTTCTTTTAAAAAGCTAAAAATTTCATTTTTATCTAAACATTCTCCAAGCGGATTATTAGGAGTGCAAAGAAAAATGATTGAGGGTTTATGGATTTTGTAGATTTCTAAAAATTCTTGGAGATTGTGGAATTGACTTTGGGCTTTGATAAGGGTTGCCCCTACCATTTTAGAATAGATTTCATACATGGCAAAGGTGGTTTTTGCCATCAAAACTTTGCTATTTTGGTGGGCTTTTGCATGGATGCAAAACTCGATGATTTGGTCGCTTCCAGCGCCGATGATGATTTCTTTGGGGCTGACTTGGTAGTGTTCGCTTAAGCTTTGTTTTAAAACAAGCATGGAATCATCGGGATACAAATGTGCATTTGCTGCATTTTTAGCAATGCACTCTATGGCTTTAGGGCTTGGACCAAGTGGATTTTCATTAGAGGCGAGTTTGATAATATCTTTTGGGTTAATGCTAAACTTTCTAACAACTAATTCTATAGGCTTACCCGCTTCGTAAGTTTGGATTGCATCTAAAGTCGGATTAAAGGTCATTTGCAAACACCTAGAATAAAAAGTGAAAATTATTTTGCTATTGTAGCAAATTTTCTTTTAAAGACAATTAGAATTTTATAAAATCATAACGCATTCTATCAATAAATTGCTCCATATTGCCTTAGAGTAATGCAATAAGTAATACCTACTTTCTTATCTTTTTGTGTTAAAGATTGATTAAAACTCTAGGCATAAATAGTATAAAATCAGCTCTTCTTGTGTTTTAAAAGTTATGGTGGTTAAAACCTAAAATTGTGACACAGTTTTTTTGGATTTGATTTCTCTCCCAATAGTCATCAATGCAGCCTTTAATGCTTTGAGTTTAGTGGATTTCAAAGTTCTCTTTTGTGGCTTTTGGCTTGATAGAAAGCGCTCCTAAAACTTTTTAAAATTTTCAAATTGCAGATTTTATCTCACTTAAAAAAGCAAAATCAATCTGGCATTTGCTTGGTTTGCGTGATTCTCTCAATTTGGGCTAGGGCTTGGAGAATCGCATAGCGGTTTAAGATGATATTGGTTCTTGCTTGGGTGAGTAAATATTCTGCATCCAAAAAGTCACTGGTGCTTTGGATTCGCTGTTTGTAGCGATTTTGGGAGATTCGGTAGTTTTCTTCGGCTTGAGTTAGCGCACTTAGGGCGACTTGATAGGCATTAAGCGAGAGATTATAGGTTTCTAGGGCAGAAAAAAGCTGCAAGTCCAAATCCTCTAATAAAGTGATTCTTTGGCTCTCAAAAGCAAGTTTATTAACTCTAGTGGATTCTAGGGTGTATTGGTCATTAAAGCCATTAAAAAGATTGAGATTAACTTGTAAAGTTAGTGTGGTTTCATCGTTATAAGAATTTGCTCTTTTAGAGAGTTTGTAATCCTCTCCATAACGTTTGTAATCACCAATAATATTGATATTGGGTAGGAAATTTCCCTTAGCACTTTGGATTAAAAAGCCCTTACTTTCAATGACTGCATCTAAAAAAAGTAATTCTGAGCGTTTTTGATACATTAGATTTTTTAGATTTGATTCAATAAGAGTATGCTTTTGAAGTGTGAGTTCGACTAAATCCTCTAGCTTAATCTTGGTGCGGGTGTAGCGCTCAAGATTTTTTAAAGAATACGCAAGGTTACTTTTAGCGCTAAGTAGGGTTTGAATGGAGTTGTTTAGCTCCACTTCGACTTCAAGTAAGTCATTTTTAGGAATCAAGCCCACACGATAAAATTCCGCACTCTCCCGTCTTTGTTCTTCCAAAAGAGATTTGGATTGTTCGGCGACTATGACATTTTGCTTTTGTTGTAAGACATTAATATAAGCAGTTTTAACAAGCAAAATAATGTCTTCTTTGGTGGCTTGAAGTTGGTGTTCTTGGGCTTTAAAAAGAGCTTTGGAGCTGGCTAGATTGAAATAATCGCTCATTCCATTAAAAAGATTAAATTGTAAGTTTGCCCCTAAATTTCCAGAAGTTTTGTGGCTACGTTGGCTTGATAAGCGATTGGTTCTATCAGTGGAGTAGGTGGCATTTAGTGAAGGGTAAAAGGGGCTTTGGCGAGTTTTGTAGTGGTATTGTGCTTCTTGTAATAAAAATTCTTGCTCTTTAATTGTGTGGTTGGCTTTTAGGGTTAAATCAATTGCTTCTTGCAGGGTTAAGGCGTGGCTAAAATTAAGAAAAGCACAGAGCAATAAAATTTTAAATGGCATTTTTCACTTCCTTTTTAATAAAGAATGACAAAAGGCAGGGGATTAAGAAGAGGGTAAGGAATGTTGATAGCCCCAATCCTCCTAGGATTACCGCTCCAAGCCCTCTGTAAATCTCACTTCCAGCACCCGGTGCAATGACAAGGGGTAGCATACCAAAAAGCGAAGTGAGTGTGCTCATATAAATGGGGCGGATTCTAACTTGCACGGCATTGAGAATCGCCTCATGGTGATTGAAACCATAAAGTCGGATATTATGCAGGGATTGATACACAATTAAAATGGCGTTATTCACCACGGTTCCTACCAAAATAATAAAGCCAAGCATGGTAAGCACATCTAAGGGTTGGTTGGCAATCAATTTATCAGTTAGCCACAATCCCAAAACCCCTCCTCCAAAAGCCAATGGAATCGTAAAGAGAATAATCAAAGGATAGATAAAATCTTCATACAAAGCTGCCATTAAAAGATAGGTAATCAAAATGGCTAAAATAAATCTACCCTCTAGTGCAGCTCGGATTTTGGTGAGTTGGTCTGCAGTCCCACTTAGCCTGATTTTATTTTCGCCCAAAGCCCCACTATTTTTTAGCTTCTCTACCACCTTGCTTTCAATGATTTCCATAGTCTCTTGAATTGTGATATTTTTGGGTGGATTGATTTGCAAAGTAATCGTCCTATCCCTCTCTAAATGGCGAATCTCGTTGATTCCATATTCTAGCTTTTGAATGGCTAGAGAGGAAATAGGCAAGATTCCACCCTCTGGCGTGTAGATAGAAGCAAGGTAGAGTTCCTCTGGGGAAGTGATTTGGGATTCTTGGGTTTTTAAAATCAAGTCAATTTTTTCTCTGCCTTCTTCTTTGTATTCTGAAATTTTTTTGCCATCCATAAGCACATCAACTGCAATCCCAAAACTCCGTGAATCTAAGCCCACAGCTTTAAGTCTCTCGCCATTAGGGTAGAGATTGATTTCTGGATAAAGCATTTCTAGGCTTGGACGTGGGGAGATTTGTGTTTTCTCACCAAAGGTTTCAAAGATGATTCTTTGGAGCTCTAGGGCGGTGATGATGATTTTATCCAAATCTGTGCCGCTAATATCTACATCAATGCTTCTGCCTTGCCCGCTGCGTCGTTCAAAGATTCCTTGTTGGGAGGCATTGCCGGTGATTCCGGGGATTTGTGCCATGCAGGTTTTAGCAAGGGGGATTAGCTCGCTTGCACGTGTCTCTTCTGTGGAACGCATACCAAATTGCATTCCTGTTTCATTGGCAAAATAATACATATCATCAATAGGTGGCAAAGTTGCGCTGCCTTTGTAACCATTAAAGGCATAGTAGTCTTTGGTGCAGTCATAGAGAATCTCGCCTATTTTTTTGCGTTCTTCATAGGATAAGCCCGGGGGTAGATTAAGTCTGCTAAAAATAAAATTTTGATTCCCTTGTGGCAAATACTCCATTTTGGGAAATAAAAAATAGCTAAGCGCAAGGGAGAGAAAAGTGAGGCTAAAAATGGTAAAAATTTTATTTTTAGTGCTTTGCATGGATTTATAGACAAAAAACATAATCCATTTCACGCAATAATTTCCAAAATCTATGAATTTTTGGGTTAAGGTAGTGAGGAATTTAGGCGGGGTTAGGGTGGTGGTGCGTTGATTGACTTGGTAGCTTAGGGTTGGAATGACGATGAGGGAGACAAAAAGCGAAAGCCCAACAGTGCTGCTTGAGGCGATGGCAATATCACGAAAAAGCTGCCCGGCTTCTTCTTGGACTTTAATGATAGGAATAAAAATCGCCACGGTGGTTAAAACAGAGGCAACCAATCCACCCACCACCTCTTTTGTCCCATCACTCACCGCTTGGATTGGGGTTTTACCCATTTTTCTGTGCCTATCGATATTCTCTAGCACCACAATAGCCGAATCCACAAGCATACCCACTGCAAAAGAGATTCCAGCTAGAGAAACAACATTGAGAGTCCTATCTAAACCTGCCATAATGATAAAAGTCCCAAACACGCTAAGGGGCATAGAGATAGCAATAATGAGCGTGGAGGTTAGAGAGCGCAAAAAAATAAAGAGAATTCCACATGCTAAAAATGCCCCAATAATAATATTGCTCTTTACTAAATCAACAGCTTGTGTGATATAGCCCCTTTGGTCATTCACCCACTCTAGCCTTAAACCCTCTTTTTTGAGGATTCCGTTATTGAGCTCTTCAAAAACCTCTTCAACTTTATTGGTGAGCTCTAAGACATTGGCATCGGCGTTGGGTTTGATAAAGACGCTCAGTGATTCTTTTCCATTATAAAAGGAGGCAGCTACTTTATTCTCAAAGCCTTCTTTGACTACTGCAATATCGCTAATTTTTACTCTTTTGACCCCATCACTCCAAATAATCGTTTCAGCAATCATTTGTGGAGTTTTGTATTCTGCAGTGGTGCGGATTCGGTAGGCTTTGCGCCCATAATTCATCGTCCCAGCTGAAATATTAACATTTTCTCTCTCTAGGGCATTAATAATGGAATCAATAGTTAAATCATAAGCGGCAAGTTTTTGATAATCTAAAATAATATGCATTTGCCTATCATCGCCGCTGGGGAAATTCACTTCTGCGACACCATCGATTCGCTCTAAATATTGAATCACTTTTTCATTAAAAAAAGTGCGGTATTCGCGGACATTTTTGCTATCGCTAACCAGCGCCATTCTAACAATGGGGGAAGTATCATCACCAGTTGCACGGATAATGGGTCTATCCATATCATCAGGATAACCTTTGACTTCATCAAGTTTGTTGCTAACATCTAAAAGTGCTTCTGTGAGATTAGTGCCAATGTTAAATTCCAAAGTAATATACCCTCGTGCGTTTCTGGAACGCGATTCTAGCGAGACAAGATTGTCAATCCCTTTTAGAACTTGTTCTTGTCGCTCGATAATTTCGCGTTCGATTTCATAGGGGGTGGCACCATTCCAAGAGGTTGAAACAGAAATAATTGGACGCGTAACTTTAGGGGTGAGCTGGTAGGGCATGCTTTGGAGGCTTAAGATTCCAAAAAGTGTGACTAGAATCATGCCTACAATAACAACAACGGGGCGATTAATGATTTTTTCTATCATGGTAATTCTTTAGTTTTTGGCTTCTTTAATGGGTTGGTTATCTCTTAGTCGCTCAAAGCCTTGTGTGATGACTCTATCTTTTGTAGAGAGGGTAGCATTAAGAGGCGTGATAGAGGCGTTTAAACCCTCATAGCCATGGACTTTGATAAAAATTTGTTTGGCTTTGTTATCTTGAATGATGAAAATGCAATCGCCATTTTGAGTGGGTAGAATTGAGTCTCGAGGCACTAAAAGACTTTCTTGGGATTTGGTGATATTGAGGTTTGCACGCACTTCTAAGCCTTCAATCAATTCGCCTTTTTTGTCATCAATGGAGAGTTTGATAGGGAAAGTTCTTGCCTTGGCATCACCTAGTGGAATAAGGGCGATGATTTTAGCAGAATAGTCTTTGTTAGCGATATTCACTTCTACTAAATCGCCAACTTTAAGAGAACGTAAAATGCTAAAAGGCACTTCGATATTGGCTTCAAGTTGGCTAAGTTTGGCGATATTAAACACGCTCGCACCGGCACTTACCCATTCGCCTTGTTTAAGCAGCCGCTGTAAAATCACGCCATCATAAGGAGCTTTGAGGATTTTTTTGTCTTTTTGGGTTTTGAGATATTCCAAATCTGCAGCGATTGAATCAGTATTTCCCTCTTGTGCTTGGAGGTTAAAAAGCGCATCTTCGTATTCTTTGTAGGCAATGGAATCGCTTTGATAAAGATTTTTGTAGCGTTCAAAGTCCTTTTTGCTTTTCTTTAAAAGGGCGGTGGATTGCTTAAGGAGTGATTCTTTGGCTTCTATTTCTTTAATGAGCAAGTCACTATTGAGTTTGGCTAGGGGCTGTTTGGCTTTGATTCTCTGCCCTTCATAAACAAAAATATCATCAATCACTCCTGAGACTTAAGAGGCTAGCAAAGCTCTCTCGCTAGAATAAAGTGAGCCAACATAAGTGTGATTC
>CALVAF010000115.1 GCA_944325475.1 uncultured Helicobacter sp. | reverse complement strand
AAAAAAAAATTTTTTTTTTTCACAAAAAAGAACAAACCGCCGACCCAAAGCCCCTTTTAATTTTTTTTTTTTCCAAAAAGTGGTGAGGGTTTTTGTTTTTTTTTCCACTTTGACCATAGAACCCCCCCCCCCCCCCGCCAACATCTGCATGGCGTAAGCTAGATGGCTTGTGTATCTTAGCATAAGTTTCTGCATCGCCACCATTAAAACTAAAACGCAAAAAGGTGAGATTAGGCAATAATTTCTCTACTTTACCCTTAGTAAGCAACTCCCCATTGCTAAAGAGACCACAATCAATCCCAACTTCCTTGGTTTTCTCTACAAAGTCTGTAATGTTTTTGTGGATTAATGGCTCTCCCTCCCCTGCATACAAAATACTTTTAATCCCCAGTGAAGCAACCTCATCTAAAAAGCTCAAAAATCTATCTTTATCCAAATGCCTATTGGGATAATCAATATAATCATAAGCACAAAAAATACAACGATGATTGCATAACCCAACAGGAGAAACTTCCATGTATATAGGATAGCAATCTCCATTTTTCTGAAATTCTGCCACCCTATCTAAGTGATAATGCAGCTTATGAGAATCTAAAATAAACTTTTCCACTAAAAAACCTTAAATAAAATTAATATGGGAATTTGGGTGCCTTAATTCCCACAAATAGCGATTAATAGAATCCATTCTGCAATTCACTCTACACTTTTTAATATCCAATTGATTTTGTATAAACTTGACATTCTCCTGCCTCTTTGCACTCTGCCAAATTTCTTTAAAACTCTGTTGATTAATATTCCCATAGGCAAAACGCTCATCACCCAAATAACAACTACAACCATAAACTTCACCATTAGCACTGATATAGCCCCAAAAATACGGCGTAGAATAACATTTCTCATAAAAGTCTCGATTCCCATCTAGCTTTCTCATCGTATCTGCTCTAAAGACTATCGAAAACTTATCATGATTTAACTCACTTAAGCTTTTTTCCAAAAATAAATATTCTTGATAATTCAAGCCCTCATATTCTCGAGTTTTACTAAAAAGATGTTGGGAATAGGGTTTAATCACCAAATAATCCACTCCAATATCTCTCAATGTGATTGCAAATTCTATTGCGGTTTTGTAATTTTGAGGCAAAAGCAACATTTGCACTCCAAGAGTACAAAAACTGCCTATTTGTTCTCGTATTTTTACCGCTTCTTCTAAATTATTTAATGCCTTATAAAAATCTTCTTCCCTTGTTCTGTGAATCTGTGAGTAAGCTTTTGCATTTCCTGCATTAATGCTTGCTTTAATCCAAGTAGTATTTTCTAGGATTTTTGGCATTTTATCTAGCTTTATGGGGACAAAATTAGTCGTGATAGCCACATCAATTCCAGACTTTTTTGTCTCTTCTATCATCAAATCTAGCTCTTTATGCAGCATAGGCTCTCCCTCCCCTGCAAACATCACACTCCTAACTCCAAGCCTACCCATTTCATTAATGATTTTCTTATAAACCTCAAAATCAATTTTGATATTTTTATATCCCATATAATCAACCCCACAAAATGTGCAACGATGATTGCAAGCTCCATAGGGAGAAACTTCAACATAAATTGGATAAATCTCTTTTTCTTTTTCCCAATCACCATAGGATTGAAACCACTGCGACACTCTTGTTGGGTGGAACATTAATTTATGAGAATCAATTCTAAAAATATCACTCATATCCCAAAATACCCCCTCTTTAATGCCTCTCTTTCAGTTTCTATCAATTCTCTAATATTCTGTATATCCACAGAGGTATGACCAAACTCTTGGAATCGATTCGTCTTAACCTTAATATCGCAAGGATTGCAATGCCCATACACATAGCAAGGACGATAAATATCTGTGATTCTAAAATTCCTATCCAAAATACTTCCAATAGATGTTCTATTTTCATACAAATCAGAATGGCATCGATACACCCCACCATTAGGACCCACTATCAATTCTGTTGTTTTGCATTCACAATATTTTTCTATTTTTTGGGAAATAGCGTCTTGATATTTGTAAGTCCCATGCCACTTTTTCCCATCAAATCCCAAATATTCTTTAACCCTAAAATCAATCCCTTCTTTTTTGCATTTCTCTTGCACCTCTTTGATATGCTCCATATTTTGCGGTGTTGCCACAGAGTAGATTCCCACATAAAACCCAGCATCACGCATTTTATGATGCTTGATTATCAAATCCCCAATCTCATTTTGACCCGGGTGATAGCTCACTCGAATCGCTGCATACTTAGCTTCTCTAGTAAATTTTTCAACAGGCACTTTTTGGATAAACTCATCAACATCAAACATAAAATTCGTCAGCAAATCAAGCTTAAACCTCGAGCTAACCCCATTAACAACCTCATAAAACCCCTTATACATAGTGGGTTCTCCACCCTGCAAGGTCAATGGAATATCCTCTCTAATCTTCCCTTCTTCATCTACAAGGCAAAGTCGGTTGATAAACTCCACCCATTCCTCTGGTTTAATCTGTTTTTTGCTCACAGAGCTTCGCGAAGACCCTTTTTCATTCAGATTAATACAATAAGGGCATGCCAAATTACAACCAAGTGTCAAAAATAAAGCTATATAATTATAGTGAGGGGGGATATTAATCCTTTGCATTAATGCTCCCTATAAAACTTTCATTAGCAATTTTAATTTGGTGATTATAAGTTAATTGATTATGCAATTTAAACAAGGCATCCAATTTGTCTCTAGCTTCTTTACTTTCTATCATTTCCTCTAAATTCTGACAATAGCCCCTAGAGCCAAAACCACCGCATAACCACCCCACATACTTACCCTTACTATCAATATAAGAAGGCAGATTCTTGACAATATCAAGATAATATCTTAAGTTTTGAGCATAAAAAACCTGCCAAATATCTCGCTTGACTTTGGTGCAATTTCCTGTGATATATTCAATCTTATTATCCTTTCTAACTCGACAAGAATAATCCCCAATTTGCAACATTTCCTTATCACTAAACTCACAATACCGAGATTTTTCTTGCACTTTAGCATCCAAAAGAGCTTCTTTTTTATTATAAACAAAAAGAATCTCCCCCTTTAAAAACTCATCATAACCTTCAACTTCAGAAGTAAGCGCCTCGAGATTCTCAAAATAAATTAACACTTTATCACTATTTTTTAATTGCTGCATCTCATCATCTTTGACCTCTAGGCTATTATTATTCCTTGTGATAAAAGCTCCTTTTTTATACATAAATTCACTCAAGCTCTCCCCCTGCCCCAATGGGAAAGTATCACAAAAAATATCAATGATACGCCCATAAACATGAGGGTCGACAAATCCGGGTGTGAAGAATCGTTCTGAAATTCCAAGCTCCTGCACCTTTTTCCTAATCACTGGTACATTCCCTTCTCCTGCAGCAATAAAAATCGTATTTTTATGCTTTTTCATCACTTTAGCAATACATTCTAAATACTCATCACTATCAACCTTTACAAGCCTACCTATCACACCCAAAACCACCGTATCTTTGGCAATAGGATATTTTGCCCTCTCTGCTTCTACGATTTTTGGATCCCTTGGAGGATTATAAAATTTCTCAATATCCATAGGCACTGAAAAACTTTTAAACTTATAAGACGATGGGGGAGAAAAATGACTAATCCTCTCATCAATCCCTGCAATATCATATCTGCCATTCCCATGACTCCAATAAATCTGCCTAGGCGCACTTCTTGTGGCAAGCAAAAAATCCGCACAATCAATCGTTCCTGTAATTATAATAATATCCACCCCTTCATTTAGCAATGACTGCCTAATTAACAATGCTTTTTGCAAATGCGAATAATAATAGCCCTCTTTCCTTATCAACTGATAAGCCGGACAAACTACCGAAACTCTGACCTGCACAAAACTCTGCATTGACCCAATTCCA
>CALVAF010000114.1 GCA_944325475.1 uncultured Helicobacter sp. | reverse complement strand
TTATCTTTTGATTTTATAGATTCTTAAAACTATCCAATCAAATTCTTGTGTTAATCTTTGTGTTATCTTATAATAACTCTCTTTTTTAATGCTACTATTCCTTTTATAGATTTATTTAAGCTTTGTTAAATTTTACTAGAATTTCATATCTAAGGGAGTGAGTTTGTAAAATCTGCCATAAAAACTTCAGAAGTTTATGACAATCCTTAGTATAGCTGCAAGAGACTTAGTGAAGGTCACAAAATGCTATGTTTTCAACACCAATAAAGCATACAACAAAGATTTGAGAATGATTTATGGGGCAAAATCCTCCTCTCTGTCCCTAACAAGAAGAAAAATGGAAAATATAAGGTTTTCTAATTTTCATAGGTTTGAACTTGTTTTAGTAGCATTTTTTAGAGCGTGTTCCGATTAGAAATGCTAATTAGGCGGTGGATTGTCTGTGAGCTTTTGTTAGAGTTTTTGGATAGGGTAAAGATTTGGGCAGAGAATCAAGCTTTTGATTTGAAGGGTTGTAGCTAACTGGATTTTGGATTCCAAAATCTAGAAAGAATCCAAGTCAAAAAAGCGGGGATTAATGATTCCCCAATTCTTTGAGGCTTGATTTTTGTTTCAATGATTAGCAAAATTGTTTTTGGTAATCTTGAAGCGGCAAGTTATCAGCATTAGCACTAAAGATACAAAAAACTTCTTTGCTTTTTGCACCTAAGTATTCAAAGCTATGGTAAATGGGTAGCATCAGGTCTTTGAGAGTTGCGCCATGGTGTCCATCATAAGTTGATTCTGAACCACCAGCAGTTGTGATGATTTGGAAGCTTTTACCTTCTAAAATCTTTGGCGAATCCCCATATAAAATTGCGGTTAAAATCCTATCTTGCCACTCTTTAAGTAGGCTTGGAACGCTAAACCAAAAAAGAGGGAATTGAAAAACGATATTATCAGCTTCTTTAAGTAGGGCGATTTCTGATTCAATATTGATTTTGCCATCGGGATAGGTGGTGGTAAGATTATGAATTGTAATATTTGGGGAATTTTTAAGGGATTCTAATAAAGCCTTATTAACCTTAAAATTTTCCCAAAAAGTATGGGCAAAAATTATCAATGTTTTCATATAAATTCCTTTTTAAATAAATTAGTGCCAATTTTTAACATAAAAGTGCTGTTTAGTGGCTTAAGTTTGGCAGATTTGAAAAAGGATAGAAGAATTTTGACGGAATACAGAAATTACAAGAAACAAAGGGAAAGTTTGTGTTAGAAAATCTTAGAATTTATGAGGGGGGATGTGGACCGTAAAGAGGATAAGTAAAGTGGTAAATTCGCTAAGATTTTTGACTTTTGAGCTAGTCACTTAAAGCAAGTGAGGGTAACAAAGGAGCGATATCTGTATGAGGGGATTGCTAACACTAGAAAGCACGATAAAAGCAGTTTTTTGGGTGTTAGAAGATTCAAAAAAGCAAAAGAATTATCCCAAAATGTCAGATTATAGAGTTTTTAGGCTAGTTTCTTTGATGGCTTTTTGGATTTCTTCTGCATCATCAAAATGCAAAATCTGTTTTCCGATGATTTGATAAGTCTCATCGCCTTTGCCAAGCACAAGCAATACTTCATCACTAGCAAGCGAGGTGATAGCTTTTCTAATGGCTAGGGAGCGATTTTCTTCTAAGATAACTCTTGTGTGTTTTTCTTGTGGGATTCCGCTTAGGATTTCTTGCATAATAACTTTGGGGTCTTCGCTACGTGGATTGTCGCTTGTGATGTAGATTTTGTGGGCATATTTGCTCGCACAAAAGCCCATTTTAGGGCGTTTGGTTTTATCTCTATCGCCCCCTGCACCAAAAAGCACAACAATTTTTTGGTGCAAAAATGACTGAAAAATTTGCTCCATTCCATCTTCTGTGTGAGCGAAATCTACGATGATTAATGGCTTTTGATTGACCACTTGCATACGTCCTAAAACCCCACCAAAATTTTCCAAGCAATTAGCAATTTCTTGGAGTGGACTTTGGGTTAGAATCTTCACTGCACCAATGGCAGCTAGAGCGTTATAGATATTGTGCTTCCCAAAAAGCATAGAATCAAACGTGGCTTGTTCGCTACCATAAGCGATTTGTGCGGTGATTCCACCTCTTAAGCTATAAGCTTTGGTGCTAAAAGTCGCATTGGATTCAATTCCATAAGTAAAAGCGTTTTGTAATGGATAGTGGGCGTTTGTGTCGTCTTTATTAAGAAGTTTTTTATCCTTTGGGTTGGCAAAAAAGGCATTTTTGGTGGCGATGTAGTTTTCTAAGGTTTTGTGGTAGTCTAAATGGTCACTTGTGATGTTGGTTAAGATTTTTAGAGTAAATTCTAAGCCTTCGATTCTATCTTGCACGATAGCATGAGAGCTTACTTCCATAACAAAAAATTCACAACCCTCTCTTTTTGCCTCATCAATGGCGGTGTAGATTTCAAGAGTGGAGGGCGTTGTAAGCCCTTTGGGACGTTTTTGGATTCCATTAATAAAAAACCCACGTGTCCCAAGCAAACCAACTTTATAGCCCATATCCAAGAGAATGGAATAAATCATTGCAGCCGTGGTGGTTTTGCCATTTGTGCCAGTGATTCCGATACATTGCAAATCAAGATTGAGATATTTTTGCAATTCTTTGGGGGTGATGAAAAATTCACAACCCCCTTTTTTGGCTTGATTAAGGTATTTTTTGGAGCTTTGCGTGATGAGGAAAGCACAACTTTTAGATACCTCTCTTGAATCATCACTGATGAATTTGAAATTTCTAGAATCCTTTAAGGTAATTTTCATCAATAATCTCTAATTTTTAAGAATCTGTTTGTATATCTTAAGAAAATCTTTATCCAAAAAAAGAATATTCCCAATGTTTTCAAAATAATTCATCGCAATATCTTTAAAGCCGTAATCCACGAGATTTTGTATAAAAAGCAAAAAATCTCCCTTGTGGGTGAAAATGATTTTGGTGCTAAACATCAAATCTTCAAAAGCTTCCTTAAATCCTATGTTATCGACGACTTTTTGGAAGTCTTTATAGAGGATTCCATCATTTTTGTCGATGTCGGCTTCTTGGATACTTTGGATTGCAAGATTAAGCGCAAAGAGATTTTTATCGAAATTTTCTATCATGGTGATGATTTCTTGCTGCGGATTTTGGGTTTCGGGGTCTTTAGAAGCCTTTAGGATTTGGTAATACTCAAAAAGGCTTGTTGCCTCATCTTTATGCTCTAATGCCATGTCCGCAAGCATGGTTAGCATTTGTAAAAAAAGCTGATTTTTGGGCGGGAAATCGGAATTATCTTGGGTTTCAGGCAAGATTCCATTGGCAAAAGAGCAAAACTTCAAGCATTCCAAATACTTGCCTTTTTTAAAAGATTCTTGAGCTTTTTTTAAAAATTTTGAAAACTGCTTATTTAAATCCATTTTAACCTACATTAATTAATTCAATATCAGGGTGAATCTCATTTTTTAGGGCGTTTTCAATTCCAAACTTGAGTGTTTTTGAGCTGCTTGGGCAGCCTTTACAGGCACCTTCTAATCGCACATAAACTTTGCCATTTTCGATTTTTAGTAGTGTTACATTTCCACCATCGCTAATGAGCATGGGGCGCACTTTGTCAATCGTAATTTCTACGGGTTTTAGTAATTCTTCATCGCTAAAGGGAAGCATTTTCTCTCCTATCCTAAACAAAAATATTTTATTTTGAAATATACTTTATATTCTATAAAAACTTAAGCTTTCATTAGGTGATAAAATTTGGACTATTTTTATTGTTTAGCTGAAATATTTTTTCTTTATAAAAACAAAGAAAATTTAAATATTTATGGAATTTTATCATTTTTTATTTTATAATTGCCGCTAGGCTTAGAAAATATAAAGGCGGTTGTGCCCTCAATTGGCACTTGGTATATTTACTACTTTTAGGAGGATTTTATGCAAAATGATGAAGTAGTTATTCAAAGTTATCTCAAAATAACTTCAGAGGGAAAAAAAAGCAAATTACCTGCACGGCTGGATTTTTGGCAAAGTGCAACAGGGCTGTTTTTAGGTCTTTTTATGATTGCGCACATGTTTCTTGTCTCAAGTATTTTATTGGGAGAGGAAGTGATGTATAAAGTCACAAAATTTTTTGAAGGGAGTATGATATTTCATCAAGAGAAACCTTTCATTGTTAGCATTGTAGCAGCCATTGTCATTGTTGCATTTGTTACCCATGCTTTTTTAGCACTTAGAAAATTCCCTACTAATCTCCAACAATTTCGCATTTTTAAAACACATAAGTCTTTAATGAAACATGGGGATACTTCGTTATGGTGGATTCAAGCCTGTAGTGGATTTGCTCTTTTCTTTTTAGCAAGCGTGCATTTGTTTGTGGTTTTAACACAACCAAGCACTATAGGACCTAATGCGTCAGCTTATCGTTTTGTGCATCAGCATTTTTGGATTCTTTATATTTTTTTACTTTTTGCAGTGGAATTGCATGCTTCTATTGGATTATATCGCCTCTGTGTGAAATGGGGTTGGTTTGAAAATTTGGGTTTGCAAACTTTAAGAAACATTAAAAAAGGCATGAGTGTATTTTTTATCGTTCTTGGATTATTGACTTTTGGTGCCTATGTTAAAATAGGCTTATCACAAAAGGTTACTCCAGCAACAAGCATTCAAGAAATGCAGCAACTTGATGCACAGCTCTATGGCAACAAATAAGGAGTTTTAGATGAAAATAGTTTATTGTGATTCATTGGTAATTGGTGGAGGATTAGCAGGGCTTAGATCGGCAGTAGCCTGCCAAGAAAAAGGATTAAATACAATTGTATTAAGCCTTGTTCCCGTCAAGCGGAGCCATTCAGCTGCGGCACAAGGGGGTATGCAAGCTAGTCTTGGTAACTCTAAAATGAGCGATGGGGATAATGAGGATTTACACTTTGCTGATACGGTTAAGGGAAGTGATTGGGGTTGTGACCAGAAAGTGGCAAGAATGTTTGTAACCACAGCACCAAAAGCAATTAGACAATTAGCAGCTTGGGGTGTGCCTTGGACACGAATTAAAAAAGGCGATAGAACAGCTGTTATCAACGCCCAAAAAACAACTATTACTGAAGAGGATTTCCGACATGGCTTGATTCACTCAAGGGATTTTGGTGGAACCAAAAAATGGAGGACTTGCTACACTGCCGATGCTACCGGGCATACAATGCTTTTTGCAGTGGCTAATGAAGCCCTAAAGCATGATGTAGAAATTCATGACCGCAAAGAGGCAATAGCAATTATCCATAAAGAAGGACGATGCTATGGAGCGATTGTTAGGGATTTGATTAGCGGAGAGTTAATAGCCTATGTTGCTAGGGGGACGCTCATTGCCACAGGTGGATATGGACGAATCTACAAAGATACAACCAATGCGGTTATTTGTGAAGGGATAGGGACAGCTATCGCCCTTGAGACAGGTGTTGCAAAGCTTGGCAATATGGAAGCAGTGCAATTCCACCCAACAGGACTTTTCCCAAGTGGAATCTTATTAACTGAAGGCTGCCGCGGAGATGGTGGAGTTTTGCGCGATGTTGATGGGTATCGATTTATGCCAGATTATGAGCCAGAGAAAAAGGAGCTTGCAAGTCGTGATGTTGTCTCCCGTAGAATGCTCCAAAGAATCCGTGAGGGCAAAGGTGTGAAATCCCCTTATGGAGAGCATTTGTGGCTAGATATTTCAATCTTGGGACGCAAACATATTGAGACGAATCTAAGAGATGTGCAAGAGATTTGTGAGTGTTTTGCAGGGATTGACCTAGCAGAGAAATGGGCGCCAGTGAAGCCAATGCAGCATTATTGTATGGGTGGAATCCGCACCAATCACAAAGGTGAAAGTGCGCTAAAAGGACTTTTTTCAGCAGGTGAAGCGGCGTGTTGGGATTTGCACGGGTTTAATCGACTTGGAGGAAACTCTGTGAGTGAAGCGGTAGTGAGCGGCATGATTATTGGGGATTATTTTGCTGAGAGCTGTCAACAAACTTATGCAGATATTGAAACAAAAGTAGTTGAAGAGTTTTTGCAAAAAGAACAAAGTTATCTTGAATCTATTCTCGCAAAGGAAAATGGAGAGAATGTGTTTGAAATCAAAAACAAAATGAAGCAGATTATGGGGGATAAAGTTGGAATCTTCCGTGATGGGACACATTTGCAAGAAGCCGTAGAGGAGCTAGAGAAGCTTTATATTCGTTCTAAAAATATCAGCATTAAAACCAAAAGAATGCACGCTAATCCCGAGTTAGAGGAAGCTTATCGTGTGCCAAAAATGCTAAAAATTGCGCTTTGCGTGGCAAAAGGCGCGCTAGATAGGACAGAATCACGTGGTGCGCATAGCAGAGAGGACTTCCCAAAACGCGATGATTTAAACTGGTTAAAGCGAACTTTAACTTCTTGGGAAAACCCTAATCAAACTTTGCCAACGGTTACTTATGAGCCACTTGATATTGCGACAATGGAAATCGCACCCGGATTCCGTGGGTATGGTGCTAAGGGAATGATCATTGAAAATCCGGAGAGTTTGAGACGTCAAGAGGAGATTGACAATATTCGCACAAAAATGGAAGCAGAGGGTAAAGACCGCTACGAGATTCAAGAAGCGTTGATGCCATTTGAACTACAACCATATTATAAAGCGCGCAATCAAAGAATAGGAGATAAACAATGAGCCAAGCAGTAGAAAACAGCAATAGAACTTTAACCATTCGAGTTTTAAAATTTAATCCAAATAGTGCAGTTTCAAAGCCTCATTTTGCAGAATACAAGCTACAAGAAGCACATTCAATGACAATTTTTATCGTTTTGAATATGATTAGGGAGCAGTATGACCCGGATTTGAGCTTTGATTTTGTTTGTCGTGCAGGGATTTGTGGAAGCTGTGGAATGATGATAAATGGGCGTCCAAGACTGGCTTGTAGGACATTGACAAAAGACTTCCCGGATGGCGTTATTACGTTAATGCCGCTTCCCGCTTTTAAACTAATTAAAGATTTATCGGTGGATACAGGGAATTGGTTTAATGGTATGAGCAAACGCGTTGAGAGCTGGATTCATGCACAAGAAAAGAGTGAAGGTCATATGAGCCAAATTGAAGAGCGTGTTGAGCCAGAAGTAGCACAGGAGGTTTTTGAACTAGATAGGTGTATTGAATGTGGGTGTTGCATTGCCTCATGTGGGACAAAGCTAATGCGTGAGGACTTTGTAGGAGCTGCAGGATTTAATCGTGTAGTACGATTCATGCTTGACCCACATGATGAGCGCACCGATGCAGATTATTATGAGCTTGTGGGTGATGATAATGGCGTGTTTGGTTGCATGAGTTTGCTTGCTTGCCATGATGTTTGCCCAAAGAATCTTCCATTGCAAAGCAAAATTGCTTATTTGCGCAGAAAAATGGTGAGTGCAAAATAATTTTAGAATCCCTTTTGGGATTCAATCCTTTCTTATTTTTAATAGGGTAGAATTTCTCTTTTATTATTTAGAGAGGTGTCCGAGTGGTTGAA
>CALVAF010000113.1 GCA_944325475.1 uncultured Helicobacter sp. | reverse complement strand
AGGATTCTATATTTTGGATTTTATAATTTGTGGGGAGGTGGAATTTTTGGAGGACTTTTGTGATGGATTCTGCTTCTTCTTTTGTGATGAGATTGAGTTTGAGGGCAAGGGTGTTTGCCATTACCATTCCAATACTAACTGCCTCGCCATGCAGATAAGTCCCATAGCCACTTTGTGATTCGATGATGTGTCCAAAGGTATGCCCATAATTCAAAACTGCTCGAATGCCTTTTTCATTTTCATCTTGTGCGACAATTTTTGCTTTGATGGAGACGGCTTTGTAGATAGTTTGTAGCAAAGTGTTTGTATCTTTGAGATTGGCTACACATAAAAAATCAAAAAACTCCTTATCAAAACAAACTGCCATTTTAATGATTTCTGCTATGCCTGCACTAAATTCTCTCATTGGTAGGGTTTGTAGGAAGTTTGTATCAATATAAACAGCTTTGGGTTGGTGGAAAAGTCCGATGAGATTCTTACCATAAGCATGGTTGATTCCTGTTTTGCCCCCCACGCTTGAATCCACTTGAGAAAGCAGGGTTGTAGGAATTTGGATAAAGTTAATCCCACGCATAAAGATTCCTGCCCCAAAACCCACCATATCTCCAATCACTCCCCCACCAAAGGCAATCATTAGGGAATTTCTATCAAGGCGGTGGTTAAAAGCCGCTTCTAAAATTGCCTCAATACTTTGGAAATTCTTATAAGCTTCTCCATCTTGGAGGCAAAAGCAATACACTTCAGGAGATTCAATCTTTGCGAGTAGTTTTTGCAAATGTAGCCCTGCAATTTTGGGGCTAGTGAGGATTAAAACCTTGCCATTATGCTTGATTTTTGGTAGTTCTCCAAAGAAAATAGTGTAGCTTGGTAGTGTGATTTCCACTTTAATTTACCTTTAAAATTAAAAAAACTTTGCTATTTTAGCACTTTTTGTATTTATCTAAGCTTTTGTGCTATAATTTTTGTATGAAAACTTTTAAACTCCAGCAGACTATTGACCCTCCGCAGTTTTTATTATAGCTCTGTGATTTTTTGTTTTTGTCTCATTTTTTATTTCTATATTAAGGCTTTTTGTAATGTTACAAGCATGGATATTTTTGCTCTTAGCGATTTGTTGTGAGGTTTTTGGTGTGTCGGTGATGAATTATTCAGAAGAAGGTAGCAAGATTATCACTTATGGTTTTATGTTTGTGATGCTTGGGATTTCTTATTATTTTATGTCTTTAGCCATTTGTAGGATTAATGTTGGCACAGCGTATGCGATTTGGGAGGTTGTGGGGTTGTCGCTTATTGCGGTGATTTCGATTTTTATTTTTGGAAATCATCTTAATACTCAAGAATACATTGGGTTAGCTTTAGCGTTAGTGGGGATTATTTTGGTCAATCTTGGTGAGGAGCATTTGGATACTGATGGTGTGGGTGATTTAAAGAAAGGCAATTTGGATATGGAAACTTCTAAAGGGGGTCATTTATAAGATGATTCAAGAGGGGCAAGTCCTATTTAGTCTTTATTTTTTCTATGTGATTGCAGCGGCACTTTTGGATATTGTGGCAAATTTGGCTTTGAATAAGTCTCATGGATTTAGAAAGCTAAAATGGGGGTTATTTTCTATTGCGCTTGTATGGTTGGCATTTTATTTGCTAGCTTTAAGTGTGGAGGGGGGAATGCGCTTGGCAGTTGCCTACACGCTTTGGGGTAGTATTGGGATTCTTGGGACAACTTTGGGGGGTTGGTATTTTTTTGGACAAAAGCTTAAGCCCATTGGCTGGGTTGGGATTTTTGTGATTATTTTAGCGGTGATTGTGCTAGAGATGGCTTAAGGTTGGCAGAATCAAAGCTTAAAGAGGGAGATAATGGGGATTTTAAGGGTTGTTGTTTTGCTTTGGTGTTTGGTTTGTGTGGTTGATTCAAGTGAGATGCAAGAATCATCACAAAATCGGCTTAAAATTGTAATGGTGGGTGATGCGCTGTTACACAAAAGTGTGTATGAGGACGCACGCACCGATAGTGGCTTTGACTTTACCCCAATGCTAGAATCCATCGCTTCGCTTCTTAAGCCCTATGATGTGCGATTTTATAATCAAGAAACGATTTTAGGTGGCACACAGCTTGGACTTAGCACCTACCCAGTGTTTAATTCCCCTCAAGAATTTGGTGATTCTATGCTTAAGCTAGGCTTTAATCTTGTCAGTCTTGCTAATAACCATACCCTTGATAAAGGTGAGAGAGGGGTGATGGCGATGTTAGAGTATTGGCGGAATGCTGAATCTAAAAGAAGCGATTTACTCACAGCTGGGAGTTATAGGAGCGCACAAGAGCGTGCCACTCCACGCATAATGTGTAAAAATGGTATCACCTATACAATGCTTGCCTACACTTATGGCACTAATGGTATCCCACTGCCAAAAGGTAAGGAATACCTTGTGAATGTCTATACCAAGCAAATGTTATTAGAGGATATTAGAGCGGTGCGGGATAAGGTGGATTTGCTCATTGTCTCAATGCACTGGGGGATTGAGTATGAGCATAGCCCAAGCAATGAACAAAGGGAACTAGCGCAGTTTTTAGCTAAAAATGGTGCGGATATCATCATTGGTAATCACCCCCATGTGATTCAGCCTATTGAAATGATTGGTAATGCCTTTGTTGTGTATAGTTTGGGGAATTTCCTCTCTGGGCAAAAGGGCTTAGCTAAAAACATCAGCGCGCTTATTGGAC
This sequence comes from uncultured Helicobacter sp., assembly GCA_944325475.1. Classification (GTDB taxonomy): domain Bacteria; phylum Campylobacterota; class Campylobacteria; order Campylobacterales; family Helicobacteraceae; genus Helicobacter_D. Next base: position 6,250 of record CALVAF010000113.1, on the reverse strand, counting down.
TTAGTTTGTATAAAGATAAAGAGGGGGAAATTATTTTTGATTCTATCCAAGTAGAGCTGATTTATAAAAAATCTAAAGGGAATCGACAATACAGACTGATTCCTATCCCCAAAGAAATGCGAGAGATTGAGAAGAAATATAAAGGTATTTTGTTTTCTAAAAGGGGTTCTTCAAATTCCTAACATTTCAGAGGGTAAAATATGCTTTTAAGAATGGCAGAAGTTTGCGATTCTTTGGATTCCTTTTTGGATACTTTCTAAATCTGTGGCAAATGAGAATCGGAAATATCCTTCCATTCCAAACCCGATTCCGGGGACTACTGCCACGCCTTCTTTTTCGAGTAAATCTTTAGAAAACTGCATAGAATTAGAATTGATAGCTTTGCAATTTGCAAAAAGATAAAACGCACCATCGGGCAAATCAACGCTTAAGCCTTGAATTTCATTGAAGAGTTTGTAAGCAATATCGCGTCTTTCTTTGAAAGTTTGGCGCATTTTTTGAATGTCTTTATCTGCCCTGCCATCAAGCGCTGGAATCGCAGCTTTTTGAGTGATAGAGGTGATATTGGAGACACATTGACTATGTAAGTTTATAATAAGCTGACGAAGTTTTTTGTCTTTGGTGGCTAGATAACCCATGCGCCATCCTGTCATCGCCACAGCCTTGCTTAGCCCATTAATTGTAATCGTGCGCTCTAGCATATCTTGGTTAATGCTGCCACATGAAGTAAAAGTGCTATCATAAATGAGTTTTTCATAGATTTCATCGCTAATGACCCAAATATTTGTATTTTTTAAAATTTCTGCAATTCTTTCTAATTCTGCTTTAGAATAAAGCATTCCTGTTGGGTTTGAAGGTGTTGTTAAAACCAGTATTTTAGTCTTAGGAGTGATAGCAGCCTTGAGCTGTTCTGGAGTAATTTTGAATCGATTTTCCTGTGTGGTTTCTATGAAGACATTTTTGCCACCGCTGTAAGTAACAAGCTCGGGATAAGTTACCCAATAGGGGCTTGGGATAATGACTTCATCATCTTTTTCAATCAAGGCTTGAAAGACATTAAATAAGGAGTGTTTTGCACCGCTATTCACAACAATTTCTTGAGGGGTGTAGTGGAGATTATTTTCTCTTAAAAGCTTCTCGCTAATGACTTGGAGTAGCTCTGGAATCCCTGCTACTGCAGTGTATTTGGTAAATCCATTTTGGATAGCTTTAATCGCTTCGTCTTTGATGACTTGCGGTGTGTCAAAATCGGGTTCGCCAGCTGAAAAAGAAAGAATATCACGCCCTTGCGCTTTGAGTTCTCTAGCGAGATTGCTAATAGCAATGGTAATGGATTCAGAGAGATTAGTAACTTTAGAAGCATACATTGAAGATTCCTTAAATTTTGTAGAGTTTCCATTTTTGTTAATTTAAATCTTGGGAGTATATCCTTATTTTTATTTATAGAAAATTAAAATTAAATTTTATTGAGCAGTTTTTTGAAAATTTAAAAATAAAATTGAACCATTAACTTAATTTATATTAAGCGTTATAAGCTAATAAATATTTAGTCATATAGACTAAATTTTAATGAATTTTTTTACTAAAGATATTGACAAGCGATAAAAAAGTGATTATAATTCCACCTTGTTTTACGAAAATTTTAATTTATGGAGGTAATTCTTATGAATTTTAAACCACTTGGTGAAAGAATTTTAGTAGAAAGACTTGAGGAAGATGCAAAGACGGCTTCTGGAATCATTATCCCTGATAATGCAAAAGAAAAACCTTTAATGGGTATAGTAAAAGCGATTGGGAGTGAAGTGAAAGAAGTCAAAGTAGAGGATAAAGTAGTGTTTGGTAAATATTCTGGTACAGAAGTAAAGCTTGAGGGCACAGAGTATTTGATTTTAAAATTAGAAGATGTTTTAGGTGTTATTGCTTAATTTTAAAAAAAGGAGAATATAATGGCAAGTAAAGAAATCAATTTTTCAGATAATGCAAGAAATAGACTATTTGAAGGCGTGAAGCAGCTTAGTGATGCAGTAAAAGTCACAATGGGACCAAGAGGACGTAATGTTTTAATCCAAAAAAGTTTTGGTGCACCAAGCATTACAAAAGATGGCGTGTCTGTGGCAAAAGAGATTGAGCTAACAGATCCTATTGCCAATATGGGTGCGCAGCTTGTGAAAGAAGTTGCAAGCAAAACAGCTGATGCAGCAGGAGATGGGACAACAACAGCAACGGTATTGGCTTATAGCATTTTCAAAGAGGGCTTACGAAATATCACAGCTGGGGCTAATCCAATCGAAGTTAAAAGAGGAATGGATAAGGCTGCAGAGGCAATTACTGAAGAGCTTAAGAAAATTTCAAAGCCTGTAGCAGGTAAAAAAGAAATCGCACAAGTTGCTACAATCTCTGCAAATTCCGATGCGAAAGTGGGTGAATTAATCGCTGAAGCAATGGAAAAAGTTGGCAAAGATGGCGTCATCACAGTTGAAGAAGCAAAGGGAATTAATGATGAGCTAAGTGTGGTTGAGGGTATGCAGTTTGATAGGGGTTATCTAAGCCCTTATTTTGTGACTAATAGCGACAAAATGGAAGCTGAGCTAGAGCACCCTTATATCCTATTGACTGATAAGAAAATCACTTCCATGAAAGATATTTTGCCACTTTTAGAATCAACAATGAAAAGTGGAAAGCCTTTATTGATTATCGCAGAAGATATTGAAGGTGAGGCATTGACAACTTTGGTTGTAAATAAATTAAGAGGTGTTTTGAATGTCGCAGCGGTTAAAGCGCCGGGATTTGGCGATAGAAGAAAAGAAATGCTAAAAGATATTGCCACTTTAACTGGTGGTGAAGTCATTAGTGAAGAGCTTGGTAAAACTTTGGAAAATGCAACAATTGCAGATTTAGGACAAGCTTCAAGAATTGTAATTGACAAAGACAACACAACAATTGTTGATGGTGTGGGAAGTAAAGATGCAGTCAATGCAAGAATCGCACAAATCAAAACGCAAATTGAATCGACTACAAGCGATTATGATAAAGAAAAATTGCAAGAGAGATTGGCAAAATTAAGCGGTGGTGTGGCAGTTATCAAAGTGGGTGCTGCAAGCGAAGTGGAAATGAAAGAGAAAAAAGACAGAGTAGATGATGCACTCTCAGCAACAAAAGCAGCAGTAGAGGAAGGAATCATTATTGGTGGTGGTGCGGCTTTAATTCGTGCTGCAGCAAAAGTGAGCTTGAATTTAGAAGGTGATGAGAAAATTGGTTATGAAATCATCAAGCGTGCCATTTCTGCACCGATTAAACAAATTGCAACCAATGCTGGATTTGATGATGGTGTGGTTGTGAATAATGTTGAGCAAGATTCTAATGCTAACCATGGATTTGATGCTTCAAGTGGAAAGTATGTGGATATGTTTGAAGCCGGAATTATCGATCCTTTAAAAGTGGCAAGAATCGCTTTGCAAAATGCTGTTTCTGTATCAAGCCTCTTGCTAACAACAGAAGCAACAGTGCATGAAATCAAAGAAGACAAACCTGCAATGCCTGATATGAGCGGCATGGGCGGAATGGGAGGCATGGGTGGAATGATGTAATTCCTCCTTTTAGGCTTCTCCCTAAGCCCTAAAGGGCTTTGCAATTTTAATTAATTCTCCTAAAAACTGCCCCTTTAAATTTATCCAATAATTTCTATCACAGACTAAAATAATTTCTTTTTTAGAGCGAGAGAGTGCGACATTAAGCGCAAAAAGAGCTTGAGGATTCTTTGAATCATTTAAATAGTAATTCAGTGTGACGGGTGAAAAAATCACACAATCAAATTCTTGCCCTTGTGAAGCATGAATGGTAAAAACACATTCTTCAGCCCGTAAATAAGGGGCTTTTTTCAAGATGAGTTTGCGTTGATTGACAAAGGTTGTGAGGATTGCAAAATTTTTCTTTGTAGAGAGGAAGCTTTGTGAGAGCTGGCAGCACATCTCTGCTTCATTGGGATTGGTGTTTTCTGGTGTGGGATTTGCATGGGTGTGGAGATAAAAAAGGCTGGTGTGGTTTGGGAGTCCTTTGAGGTTGTTTTTGTAAATATAACAATCAAGTAATCTAGCGAGATTATCCCCATAGCGATGGGTGTAGGTTAGCATGTAGGTGGGGAAGTTTAGGGAGGGTTGGTATTGGTTTGGGGAGATTTTGAGGAAGTTTTCTTGATAAAGAAAGAAGGATTCTAAAAATAAGCTAGAATATTGCCAAAAGTTTGATTTATACCATTTAAGAGAGGTGGAATTGCTTTTGCTCAAAAGACAAATGGGTTGGAGTTGCTTGTGGTCGCCTAGGAGGGTTAGGGGCTTATTAAAAGCACAGAGTGGCAAGACTTTAATAAGCGGACAAAAGGCGGCTTCATCGATGAAAAAATGCACAAATGGGAGTTCGTATAACTCACTGCGTCTAAGAAAAGTATCTAAAGTAGCAGCGATTAAAAGCGAATTTTGGAGGGATTTTTTGTAATTTTGTTTATTGGTTAGCAGGGGGTCGCAGTTTTGGGGGAATTTTTGTGCGAAAGTTTGAGAAGGGGTGCCAAGCCTTAAAATACAGTTTGTGTCAATACCAATGGATTCTAGGCTTTCAATGAGGGTGATGAGGGATTGCTCTAGGGCGTTGTTGGTGGGGGCGAGAATGGCGACTTTGAGATTGGATTTGAGATAAAAGGCTAGGGCATGGAGGAGCACCATTTTTGTCTTGCCACTACCTGCAACGCCCCAAATGTAGCAAAAACTTTGCTGGAAAATTCCCTCTAGTGCGAGGAGCTGTTCTTGGTGGGGTGGGTTTTGGAGTTCTTTTAGGGTTTCTATTTGAGGGTTGATTGGTGGCTTGGTTGTCGGGAAGTGCAGAGGTTTGTATTGGAGGTAAAAATCAAGTATGTTTTTGACTAAAAATTTCAAATCCGAAAAAAGCTTAATTTCGTCTTTGTCCTTTAAAAATTCATTTTTTAGATTTTGTGGAATCTCTAAAGCTAAGATTTTGTGCTTTTCATCATAAAAAGAGGGCTGAATCAAGGAGTTTTCTGCAATTAAAAATTCCTCATTCTTAAAGTGTAAAACTAAGCCTTCGAAGCTAAAGAGCTTGGAGTAAAGCATAAAATGCAGTCCAAAAACATTTTGGGTGATACTTTGGATTTTAATTTCTTCATAACCTAAGTGGTTTTCCACCAAATAATCATAATAATTTTGTGAGCTTTCTATTAAAAAATCATAAGAATCAGGGGTGAGTTTATGCAGGCTGGATTCCTTGGTATTTAAAATATGCCGCACAAGCCCCCTCACTGCTTACCATACAACTTCCAAGAGGATTTTGGGGATTACAGGCTTTGCCAAAAAGTTTGCAGTCATAAGGTTTTTTATTCCCCTTTAAAATCTCACCACAAAGGCAGTTTTTATGTTCTTCTTTGGGGATTCCACCAAGATAATCTTTAAAGATGACTGCGGCATCTACTGCGCTAAATTCTTCTTTAAGTTTCAAAGAAGAATGCGGAATCTCTCCAAGCCCACGCCAATAAAAGCTTTCTTCTAGGGTAAAGTATTGGCTGACTAACTCTTGAGCTTTGAGATTCCCCTCATGAGTGACACTTCGTGCGTATTGTGTTTCTACTTTTGGGGAGTTTGCTAGGCTTTGGTTGAGAATTGAAAGCAGACTTTCACCTACATCCACAGGTTCAAAACCGCAAACAACGATAGGTAGGCGGTATTTTTTAACTAAAGATTCATAAATTTTAGAACCCGTGATAACACTCACATGAGAGGGGGCTAGAAGTGCGTTGATTTGACAATTTTTATCGCCTAAAATGACCTCTAGGGGAGGTGGAACTAAAACATGGTTGATATGAAAAAAGACATTTTTAAGATTTAGTTTGATGACTTTTTGTAAAAGTGCGGCAGTCATGGGGGTGGTGGTTTCAAATCCGATAGCAAAATACACGATTTTTTTATCGGGGTTGTTTTGAGCGATTTTGAGAATCTCCAAAGGCGAATAAACAAAGACAATATCTAAGCCTCTAGCTCTTGCTTGCTGGAGACTTCCATAGCTTCCGGGGACTTTTATCATATCCCCAAGTGTCACTAGAATCACATTTTTTTGTGAAGCGATTTGATAGGCACAATCAATGCGACTTTTAGACATCACGCATACAGGGCAGCCCGGTCCATGCACAAATTCGATATTTTTTGGTAAGAGCTGGGGTAGGGCGTATTTCATAATTGTGTGAGTATGC
>CALVAF010000112.1 GCA_944325475.1 uncultured Helicobacter sp. | reverse complement strand
TAAATACAAGTGGGTTTGAAGTCCTTTAAAATCTTGCGATAATGCCATAAAAATAGCCAATCCATCTTGCCTTTTTTATGGAGGCAAAGGTGGGTAATTCCTCCAATCTCTTTTTCTAGCTCACCCCCGCTATAAAGGGTGCAAAGTAGTAATTCTACTTCTTGGTTTTTAGCTAAGCCTTGTGCGAGGGATACCCACTGCCTCTCTGCCCCACCAATAAAAAGGGAGCGAATAATGAGCAAAATTTTGATTTTTTTCATTTTTCGATTCTTTGTCGGACATTGAATTGGGGGAGGAAAGATTTGGGTAAAAACAAACAAGCAAGAGCTTTTAGGGCTTTAAGATTGGGTCGGATAAGGAGGCTTTGAGAAATCTTTTTTAAAGCATGCTTATTATCCCCACCTTGTTTATAAAGCAGTGCTGCAGTCGCACAGAGTTCAGCTAGGTGCTTGGGGCAGAGCTCTTTGCGTTCTTTGTAAAAGAGCAAAATGTCTTGTTCGTAGTTTTTAACCATTTCAAGGGGTTGGTATTTGAGATTGTGGGTAAGAGATTCGGCGTGGATTCGGTAGAATTTTAAAGGGCGGTGGAGGTAAAAACAGGGGCTTTGTCTGTGCATTCTAAGCCATAGCAATCCGACATTTCCTCGTTTGAGATTTTCATTAAAACGCCTTGTGCCAAGCAGTTTTCTTTCAAAAAGCGTGATAAATTCGCCCTCTAGTTTCCCACACAAAACTTCTTTAAAAGACACTTCTCGTGTTTCGTTGATTCCCTTGCCAGAGAGGAATCCATCATCGCTTCGGGTGCAGTTTGCAAGAATGATTCCATAGTGTTTGTTAAACTGCAAATAAGTTTCTACCATTTGAGAAATAGCTTCTTTAAAAAGCAAATCATCATCATCTAAAAGCAGTACCAAATCCCCACTTGCATAGTCTAAACCATTGTTACGATTCCCTGCAGAGCCTTTGGAATGGGCGTTTTGGACGACTTTAATTTGGGGGTGTTCTTGGGCATATTCACAAGCAAAGGCAAAGGTGTTATCACTTGAGCCATCATCACTAATGATGATTTCTAAATTTGGATAATCTTGTTCCAAAATGCTTTCAATGGCTTCTGTAAAAAAGTATTCGCGGTTAAAAGTTGTTAGAATCACACTCACTTTGGGGAGGGTTATATCGCTAGAAGTCATTTGTATCCTTGCTTTTTAGTTTTGTAAATTTTCATAAAAAACCTCTTTTAAAACCCCTTTTGTGATTTGGTAAATGGTATCACATTTTTGGATTGTGCTTAGGCGATGGGCAATGATGAGAAGGGTTTTGTTTTGTGAGATTTGATAGATCTCTTCCATGATTTTTTGTTCTGTTTGGCTATCTAGCGCACTTGTGGCTTCATCAAGCACTAAAATTTCAGGGTTTCCATAGAGCGCTCTTGCAATAGCGATTCTCTGCTTTTGTCCGCCACTTAGCGCGATTCCGCTATCGCCCACTTGGGTGTGGATTCCTTCTTTGGATTTTAAAAAGTCATAAATATTGGCAAGTTTCAAACAAGTCATGATTTTTGTCTCATCAAATTCTCTTCCAAAAGCGACATTATCTGCGACATTGCCATCAAAAAGATAGACATTTTGGGGGATATAGCCGATTTTACTGCGCCAATTTTTGAGATTCTTATCACAAAGCTTGGTAGAATCAATAATAATCTCGCCATTACTTGGCTCTAAAAGGCTAATGATAAGATCTATTAAAGTGCTTTTACCACTGCCTGATTCTCCGATAAAAGCGACTTTTGCACCCTTTTTTATTGTGAGATTGACATTTTCTAATACCTTTTTATTGGTGTAGCCAAAGCTGATGTTTTGAAGTGTGATTTGCTTTTGGAAGTTAATTTTCTCATTGCCTAGATTCTTAGTTTGCATTTGAAGGTCTTGGTAGATAATTTCTAAAGAGCGGAAATTAAAAAGGATTTTATTATAAGAATCTAAAATGCGATTGATTGATGGCAAAAGCCGATAGAGCGCGAGGACATACATTGAAAGCAAAGGGAGATGAGAAGCCATATTTGCCTCATCGGTGATGAAAAGATACAAAACCACTGCAATCATCATACCAAAGCCAATGGCTTCAAGTAAAAGGCGTGGGATATGAAAAAAAGTTTGATTCTTGATATTGGCTAGGGAGTAGCCCCATGAGCTTTTGGTAAAATCCTCTAGAATCATTTGGTTATTGCTTTGGAGTTTGATAATTTTATAGTTTCCAAAGCTGCTTGCGAGATTTTCAAAGAAGCTTTTTTGGTAAAACTCTTTTTGTTTGCCTTGTTTTTTGATTTTTTGAGAGACAATTTTACTCATCAAAAACCCAAAGATTACAAGCATAATCGTAAGTCCAAGCGTGATTTTAAAATTCACAAACAAAAGCATCCCATAAATCAAAAGCACGACAAAAACTTCTGAAGTCATAAATAAAATTGCCGCAAGTAAAATCGTAAAATTATGGGCTTCAGTGGTGATGGTTTTGGTTAGATAGCTGGTGTTTTTAGTTAAGAAATCTTGATAATTCATACCTAAATAATTCACAAACAAACGCCCCACAATGAGATGATACCGACTAAAAGTAAAATGTGCTAAAAGATGTTGGTAGATGAGGTTTGTAAT
>CALVAF010000111.1 GCA_944325475.1 uncultured Helicobacter sp. | reverse complement strand
AGAGTATATGAACAACCAGCAAATCGAAGTGAAGATGCTGCGCACAATGTGGCTAAAAACCCCTTTGGTTTAGTGTATGAAAATGCCATAAGTAAAAATGAAAAGGACAAAGTGAAGATAAAACAAGTCAGCTATCAAACGCGCGGCTTAAAGGCAGTGGCAAATCTCTATACTCCTGTAAATTTTAGAGTGAGTGGCAAGGTTCCTGCTATCGTAGTAGCCCACCCAAATGGAGGTGTGAAAGAGAAAGTTGCAGGGCTTTATGCAGAGAATCTTGCGAAAATGGGTTATGTAACTCTAGCTTTTGATGCGCTCTATCAAGGGGAAAGTGGGGGAAGCCCTCGAAATGTTGATACGCCAAGTAACCGTGTAGAGGATATACGAGCGGCGGTTGATTTTTTAGAAACTTTTAAAGGTGTGGATAGGAATCGCTTAGGAATTTTAGGTATTTGTGGTGGTGGAGGCTACACACTTAAAGCCGCACAAAGTGATAAAAGGCTAAAGGCTATTGCAACTTTGAGTATGTTTATAGCGGTCGTGTGAGGCGAAATGGCTTTTTAGATTCTCAAAAAGATAGCATACAAAGCAGACTTGAGGAGGCTTCAAAGGCAAGAGTGCAGCAGGTGTTAGGTAAGGTCCTTTACACGGGTGAAGCACCAAAAAAGCTAAGTGAAGCAGAGCTTGCTAAGATAAGCACGGACTTATACCGCGAGGGCATGGTGTATTACGGCGATACACACGCACACCCAAATTCAAGCTTTGCCTACACTACGGCTTCACTTTTAGAGCTTATGAGTTTTGATTCTTGCAATGAGATAGAGCTTATCAATAAGCCTCTTTTGTTAATCGTGGGGGATAAGGCAGACACAGCATATATGAGTGAAGAAGCCTATAAAAAGGCAAGTGGAACGAGAGATAAGGAGCTTTTTAAACTCAAAAATGCCACGCATATACAAACTTATTACAAGCATGAGGTGGTGCTTGAGGCACTTTCTAAGCTAGAAGCTTTTTATGGGGTAAAGTTATAACTCACATAAGATATTTAAGGAAATATGATGAATAGACGCGAGTTTAATGCCACTCTTGCAAAAGTGTCTTTTTTGGGTCTTTTACCTAGTCTTGCCTTTTCTTTTAATGGCTCTTCAAAAGTCTTAATCGTGTATTACACAAGAACCTTAAATACCCATATCTTAAGCCTTTATCTGCAAAGCCTTTTGAAATGCGATAGTTTTGTTTTAAAAACAAAGCAGGAGTATCCTAAAGACTATGAGGAGATGGTTGCTTTAGCCGCAAAAGAAAGGGAGCAAAATATCTTAGTAGAGCTAGAAAGTATGCCTGATATAGGTGCCTATACACATATTTTTGTTGGCACACCGCTTTGGGGACTACATCTATCATCGCCTCTAAGGAGTTTTTTATTGCAGAATGATTTTAGGGATAAGTTTCTTATACCCTTTTGCACAAATGCAGGCTGGGGCTTTGGTAATGCGTTAAGTGAGCTAAAAAACCTAGCCAAAAATGCAAATTTTCTCTCAAGTTTTGCTTATGAAAGCAAATTTAAAGAAAAAACAAAAAGAGATTTAAGGGCTTATAACCAAGCCTTGTTAAATTCTCATGCCAAGGCTTTTGATTCTTTACAAAATAAAGATAAGATAAAAAAGTGGCTAGATAGTGCGGCAATTTAAAATCTCTTAAAATTTCTAAACAGTCGCGCTTATGCCTTGCTTTAAGCCCAAATTCTAAAAAGCTGCTTAAAGCTATTTAAAAATATAATATTAAATCATGCCCGTTGCAAGGAGATTTTTTTTGCGCAGGATAATTTCATTAAAGTATATCTTTTTACCCAACCAAGTGACTATATAAAATTTATGTGTGTAATACGCTCTTTCTTGTCTATTAAATCTTGATTATTTGGTATATTATTATTTCTTGCGTGATACAGCAAACTATTAGTGTGTAAAATAAAGATTATGCGGGAGAACCTTTTCTAAATTAAGTCAAGTATAATCCACTGCACACATGAGGTGCAAAAGACCATGCAAGAACTAGAGGTAACTATGCAGTCTTGGAGGCTTTGGCATGAGATGAAACAATTATTTAACAAATTGCTAATATCAGCAAAGAGCATATTCTGGTTATCCCAAAGAAAATTAAGAAAAGAGCTTCCATGCTTTTCTTTGAGTTAATAGCGATATGCAAACTATGGCAGGGCTTGATGATAAAAAGCCCCTTTTTTGCATAGAACAGCTAAGATAGTAAAGTTGATAAACCTAAACTTTTAAAGCCTTAATTTCTAGGAGCATACATAATGATAAGCACTCCCAAAAGGGCTATCAAAGATCCTATAATATCATAAATGTCTGGCTTAAAAGCATCAAATTTCATCGCCCAAAACAAGGAAAAAAGTATAAAAATACCTCCATAAGCCGCATATACCCGTCCAAAGCCTTCTATTTGCCAAGTAGCCACTATGCCATAAAGTATGAGAAAAAGCATACCAAGTAAGCCTATATACAAGGGTTTTGCTTCCTTAAGCCATATCCACACTAAATAACCACCTCCAACTTCTAAAAAGGCAGCTAGTAAAAAGATAGCTAAAGATTTTAGCATATTTTTCCTTTTTGAATTAGCATTTAAAATGTTTTACATATTTTAGATAAAGTTTTGCTTAAAATAGCTTTTGTGGAGGCTTATATAATTCATTTGAGTTAGCTAATGATAGGCAAATTATGATGACAAGTTTAGATGATACAAAAGTCTCTTGACTTTTTTATTTTGTTTTTGTATAATCACACTTTTCATTCCGGATTAGCTCAGCGGTAGAGTAGGCGGCTGTTAACCGCTTGGTCGTAGGTTCGAATCCTACATCCGGAGCCACTTTTAACCTTCACAGATTACATTGCTTCCATAATTAATCTAGAACAAATCCTATTTATATGTTTTAAAGGCTGGGTGAAAATTTATAAGATTGGGATACAAAATTCAACAGCGTTTGGCAAATTGGCTTTATCAAAGCGTTTTATATTTTAGTCAAAGTTGGATTCCACGCCTTTGCGCTGATAACGACAAAATCCCCGATTCTAAGGTCCTTAGCCTCTTTGTCTGAAACAATGGTTTTAATAATATCATTCCCAGCTAGCACACTCACGATACACACTAAGCCATTTTGTGAGATTTCTAGAATCGTCCCACTTTGACGGAATTTGCCACTTGGAAGTTGATTTAAAAATACCTCGCTAGGGCTGCCCTGCTTGTCGATTTTTCCATTGCTTAAATGCACAACATATTGGGAGAGAAAAAACACCTCGCTAAAGTTGTGGCTAACAAGAAAAGTAGTTAGATTAAACCGTCTGTGGATTAAAAGAAGTTCCTCTCGTAGCTTTTGTGCCATTGCTGAATCAAGAGCAGAAAAGGGTTCATCTAAAAGTAGGATTTGTGGGTTTCGCACCAAAGCTCTTGCTAATGCCACCCTTTGTTGTTGTCCTCCACTTAGCATTGCAGGTTTGAGATTTCTTAGATTCTGCAATTCTGTGATTTCTAACAAAGAATCAATATGCTTTTTATCCTCGCCTTTTGGGAGGGCAAAGAGCAGGTTTTCTGCCACACTCATATTGGGGAAAAGTGCATAGTCTTGGAAGACAAAGCCAATTTTACGTTTTTGTGGGGGGATATTGATTGTGTCTTTGGAGCTAAACCACACTTCATTTTGCACTTTAATGATTCCAGAATCAGGAGTAGTAAGCCCCGATAAGATTCTCAAAATAGTTGTTTTCCCCGCCCCACTTTTACCAAAAAATGTGATGAGATTTTGCATTTTGAGTTCGCATTTTACTTGTAAAAGTAGCTCGCCTTGTGCGCTATGAAGCTTTTTTGAAAAGTCCAAATAAATCATCGCACATACTTTTTGTTAAGGTAAAAGGTTAAAAGTAAAATACAAAAGGTAATCACAAAAAGGCTTAGGGTGTATTGGTGAGCTAGGGCATAGTTTAGGGCTTCGACTTCATCATAGATGGCAATACTTGCTACGCGTGTCTCTCCAGCAATATTGCCTCCAATCATCATCACCACGCCAAATTCGCCAATAGTGTGAGCAAAGGCAACGACAATTCCAATTAAGATGGAATTCTTCATATTGGGAAGCAAAACACGGTAGAGGATTTCAAAGCGATTTTTCCCTAGACTTAAAGCGGCTTCATAAAGTGATTTTGGGATACTAGAAAAGCCTGCTTGAATGGGATTGACCATAAAGGGAAGGCTAAAGAGGATTGAGGCAATAATCAAACCCTCAAAGCTAAAGACAAGCTTAAGATTGAAAGTTTCTAGTAGGAATTTCCCAAAGGTATTTTGTGGGCTAAAGGCAATGAGTAAGTAAAAGCCAAGCACACTTGGGGGAAGGACTAGGGGCATAGAAACGATGGCTTCTAAAAAAGGCGTAATTTTACTTTTGCTAAAGGCAAGAAAGTAGGCTAGGGGGATTGAAATTAGCAAAAGCAAAAAGGTGGTGATAAGCGAGACTTTGAAGGTTAGAATCATTGTTTGTGTAAAATCCATTATGTCACTCCTAAGAGCATAATTTCACTCTCTGGGATATGCCAAAACACAAAATTACCAACTTCCAAGCGGTTTTTAGAGAGAAAATCTAAATCTACAAGCGCTTCAATAACGCCATTTTTTGAGGGCAAAAACTCCAAAAACAGCCTTGCAAAAAGCAAGTCGCTTTGGATTTTTAAAATCTTGGATTGGAAAGTGTTGTTTGCCCCCTTTAGCTCGAGAGCTAGGATTATGTTTGTTTCTTTAAAAGCAATCTCTAAGCTTTTTTCTAAAGAATCTTGTGCTAACTCTTCAAGTAGCAATAGATAAAAGATTTGCTCCCCACTTTGCAAAACTAGCCTAGAGATTCCATTATGGGAATGGATTTCTTTTAAGATTCCACAAATGTTATTCAACGCTATAGCCAAATTTGATAAATTTTTCTTTTGCAGGTTGGCTTAAAATATAGGCTTTGAATTCTTGTGCGAGTTTAGAATCTTTGCCATAATTTGGGATAATTAAAGCTTGTTCGATGGGTTTATAAAGATTTTCATCAATAGCAACAAAACTCATTGTAGGTGTGTTGATTCCACTTTCTCCAAGCATTGATAGAGCGGTAAATCCTACTTCTGCATTTTTAGATTCGACATAAGTTGTAGCTGCTCCAATACTCTCGCCCGTTACAAATTTATCCTGCACATTTTTTAGCATTTTAGTTGCCTCTAGGGCTTCTATGCTTGCACGACCATAAGGGGCAAGTTTGGGGTTTGGGATTGAGATATGCGTGATTTTTGGATTTAAAATATCTTTAAATTCTGTGATTTTGAAATCGGCATTATTGCTCCATAAAACAAGCTTGCCTTTTGCATAAATTTCCTCTTTTTGTGGGGCGAGTTTATCTGCGTAAAGCTTGGCAGGATAGCTCACATCAGCTGCAACGAACAAATGCACGGGTGCGCCATTTTTGATTTGCGCATAAGCCTTTCCGCTGGAGAGATAAGAGATTTCGATTTTGTCATTAGGGTGGGCTTTTAAGAAGTCTGTTTTAATTTCTTCTAAGACATATTTTAAAGAAGCCGCTCCTAAAACACGAATCTCTTCTGCATACGCTTGAAGCGATAAAGCCACCGCACAAATTCCAGATAAAAGTATTTTTTTTAACATTTTTTCTCCTTTGGTTTAGATTCCTAGAATCACATTATTGGCTTTGAAGCCAAACCACACTTTTTGACCGACTTTAAGGGCGAGATTCTCTTTAGAATCTTCTGTGATAACAGCACTAAAATCAATCCCTTCACTTTGCATCACCACTTCGCAATTCACAGCACCATCAATGAGGGATTTGATTTCCCCGCTAATGCAGTTGCGTAGTGAAATGCCCTTTGGCTGTTGGCTAAAAACGACAATCCAATTTGCTTTGATTAGGGCATAAGCCTGCATTCCGACTTTTAAATTCATTTCTTTGAGGGAATGCAAGGTAATGGTGCTTGCGATTTGCAAATTGCCTACTTTTAGGGTGACTTCGGCATTGACCTTGCCTTCTTTGATGTCTGTAATCTCTCCAAATAGCTGGTTTCTTGCACTTGTTTTTAACATCAAATGACCTCCACAAATGGTATTGTTTGCAAGTGTATTCCATTCTTGCAAATCCATTTCAAAGAGTTTAAGAAGCCTCTCTTGTGTTTCTTCCATAGCGCGAAAAATCTTAATAGCTTCCTCGCCCTTTTGGGTAATCTGTGTGCCTCCACCGCCTCTCCCGCCTGTTATTCTAAGCACCAAAGGTTCTTTGGATATTTTATTCATCATATCAATACAATCCCAAGCAGCTTTGTAGCTCATTCTCATTTCTTTTGCGGCTTTAGCAATAGAGCCACTTTTAGCAATTCTCTCTAAAAGCTCAATCTTCCCATGTCCTAGAAAGTTTTTATTATTTTCTTTAATCCAGATTCTGCCTTGAACTTCCACGCAAGAACCCTTTTTATTATAAGCTTAATTATTTCTTGTTTTAAAGCGTATTATACTTTAATATATTTCGCTTGTCAATTTGGGATTCCTTGCTTCAGTTTTAAGCTAGCTTTGATATAATTTGTTTTTTATGCTTTTTGAAGGAAACAACTATGATGATTGTCAATCAAGAAAGCCATGAGGTTTTAATTCCAAATGTCAAAGTCTCTTCCCCCCAAACTCTTTTTTTAAGCATTGAACATGCTTTGAAATCCTATGACATCGAGCCACAAAGAATCTTTTTTAAAGACATTCCTCAAGAGTACAAACGGAATTTGTTGGTGAAAGATTGGTATTGGAATGGTGTTAAATTAGAGGTTTATGAGGATTAAAAAATGCAAGAAAAGATACAAAAAATGCAAGGTAAAGCTTGGAAGTTTGGAGATAATATCGATACGGATTTAATTATTGCAGCGCGTTATTTAAACACGAGTGATGAGAGGGTGCTCGCTTCGCATTTAATGGAAGATGCGCGGGTAAATTTCGTGCAGGAAATTACTAGGGGTGATATTATTGTGGCTGGAGAGAATTTTGGCTGTGGCTCTAGTAGGGAGCATGCGCCTGTGGCGATTAAGGCAGCAGGGATTGCAGCAGTGATTGCAAAAAGCTATGCAAGAATCTTTTATCGTAATGCTTTTAATACGGGTTTGCCAATTTTAGAGATTAAAGAGAGTGATTTGATTAATGAGGGTGATGTTTTGGAGATTGATTTGCAAGGTGGAGTGATTAAAAATCTCACACAAAATGCGCAATACCACTTTACACCTATTCCGCCTTTTATGCTTGAACTTTTGGAGGCAGGGGGGCTAATCCCTTATGCAAAATCCCAAAAAGGAAAGTGAATGAAAACTTATAAAATTGCGGTGATTAAAGGCGATGGAATCGGTCCTGAAATTGTGAATGAAGCCATTAAGGTTTTGAAGGTTGTGGCGGAGAAATTTGGTTTTGGCTTGGAATTTGAAGATTATTTAATGGGTGGAATCGCTTATGATTTAACTAAAAATCCTCTGCCTGATGAGACAATTAAAGGTTGTTTGGAAGCCGATGCAACGCTCTTTGGGGCAATTGGGGGAGGGAAATGGGATAATCTGCCTAGAGAGTTTCGTCCAGAGAATGGTTTGCTGCGGTTGCGTAAAAGTTTGGAAGTGTTTGCAAATTTCCGCCCTGCAAAAGTTTATGAAGAGCTGATTGAGGCTAGTACATTAAAGGCTGAAGTAGTGCGTGGCGTGGATATTTTGGTGGTGCGAGAATTGATTGGTGGAATCTACTTTGGCACTCCAAAAGGTCGTGACAAAGAGCGCGGGTTTAATACTATGGTGTATAGTGTTGATGAAGTGAGGAGAATCGCACATGTGGCATTCCAAGCTGCACAAAAGAGGAAACAAAAAGTGTGTTCGGTGGATAAGGCAAATGTGCTTGATGTCAGTCAGCTGTGGCGTGAGGTTGTAAGCGAGGCGGCAAAGGAGTATCCAAGTGTTGAGTTAAGCCATATGTATGTCGATAATGCTGCAATGCAGCTTATTCGCAATCCTAGGCAATTTGATGTGATTTTAACGGGGAATTTGTTTGGGGATATTTTGAGTGATGAAGCGAGTATGTTAAGTGGATCTATTGGGCTTTTGCCATCAGCTTCTATTGGTAGCAAGGCAGCGATTTATGAGCCTATTCATGGGAGTGCACCGGATATTGCTGGAATGGGGATTGCAAATCCGATTGCCACGATTGCAAGTGCTAGTATGCTTCTTCGGTATTCTTTGGGTGAGAGTGAGGCGGCTAGTTCTATTGATAATGCAATCAGTGTGGCATTAAGAGAAGGGTA
>CALVAF010000110.1 GCA_944325475.1 uncultured Helicobacter sp. | reverse complement strand
GGGTTAATAAGACAAGCATTAGAAAGGTAGTTATTATAAGCAGTGGATTTGAGCTGCATACAAATGTTGATATTTACAAGACACAGTGCGAGCTAAAAAACCTAATGACAAACTCCCACATCATTTTCCTTAAAGGCAAAGACAAAACGCACGAAATAGCCCACTGCGAACTAAAAGATAATAAGATCCTAGTGCAATTTAAAAGTAGCCCCAAAGTTTTTACCTATACCAAGCCCAATTTTTCCATTTTCCCCAAAGCTAGAGATTCTAAAGTGTTTTGCTATCTACAAACCCTCGCTTACCATATCAAGAGCGATGAGAATACCATAGCCCTGCTTTCAAAAGAATATAGCAAGATTACTCATATACCCGATTCTTGCGTGCTTTTTGAGTATCTAAATCCCACTCCGCCTATATCCACTACCGCCCCAAGCACACAGAGCCAACACCCTCCAATCCTCGTCCCCTTTGGGCTTAATCTCTCTCAATACCAAGCCTTGCAAAACGCCCTATCTCATAAAATAAGCGTGATTGAGGGACCACCGGGCACAGGCAAGACACAAACTATCCTTAATCTCATCGCCAATCTCCTCTATCGCGCCAAAACCATAGCCGTGCTTTCAAACAACAATGCCGCCACGCAAAATATCTATGAAAAACTTCACAAACACAATCTTACGCATTTGTGTGCGTTTTTAGGCAAAAAAGAAAACAAACAAAGCTTTATAGCCAATCAAAAATCCAAATACCAAGACAATATCAAAAATCTTGCAACACAGGATTTAGAGAGCAAAAACATAGAGCAAACAATCCAAGAATCTCACCAAAAACTAAAAGAGATTTTCAAACTCCAAAACTCTATCGCTACGACTAAAAGGGAGCTAGAGGCATTAGAGCTAGAATATAAATATTTTAAAAACCAAGAGTGCAAAGTAGAATCTAACCTAGAATCTACTTTGGAATCAAACTTAGAATCTAGCCCTATGAAAATCCCAAAAATACGCACCCTTTTTGCCAAGCCCACCCCACATACAATCCTAAGGCTAAAAATTATCCTAGAAGAACACAAACAAGAAAGACTTTCGTTGTGGCTAAAGCTTAAGGGCGTGTATTACTATGGCATGGGCGATTTTAGATTCTATAATTCTATGGAATTTGCAGTGTGCAAATTCTTTTCCTCTGTGGGGAGTGAATCCCCACTTCGCTCCGCTACGCGCTCATTTCGACCTTTGTTATAGAATCTAGATTGCTAGATTCTGCCACCTTGCGTGTGCGGATAGATTCTATAAACACACAAAACAAGAGATTCTAAAAGCCTTAGAAAATCTCTATTACACCAAAAGTATTGCTATCTTACAAGCAAAATTACGCAAAGATGAAGTAACTCTACACACTAAATACACAAAACCCCCTACAAACCCTCCAAGAATCTTCGCTTTCACTCTTAAAGCATTGTCTTATAAGCCGCTATAAAGACTATGAAGCAGGGAAAATCTTTAGCCTAGAGGATTTGCGCTATAAACCACAAGAATTTTTGAAACAATACCCCATAGTTTTTAGCACGACACATTCTATCACTTCATCACTAGGGACTATGCAGGATAATCCGCTCTTTGATTATGTGATTGTTGATGAAGCTTCGCAGGTGGATTTGGTAAGTGGTGCATTAGCGCTATTGTGTGCGAAAAATGCCGTGATTGTAGGCGATACCAAGCAACTACCAAATGTGATTGACAAAGACACAAAGCGACAAATACAATCCCTAAACCTTAGCATTACAGAATCATATGACTACACTAAGCATAGCCTGCTTAGCTCCATAAAGGCTGCGTTAGATTCTGTGCCAAGTGTGCTGCTTAAAGAGTATTATCGTTGCCACCCAAAAATCATAGGCTTTTGCAATAAACGATTTTATAATAACCAACTCATTATCTTAAGCAAAAATACCACACAAAGCAGCCCTATACAAGCCTATATCACAGCTAGAGGCAACCACGCGCGAGGCTTGTATAACCAAAGAGAAATCGATGTGATCACTCAAGAGATTCTGCCCTCCTTGCAAAAAGACTTTGCTAAAGAAGAGATTGGAATCATCACACCCTACAACGAGCAAAAGAAGCATTTACAAAACACACTAAAGGACATAGAGACAGATACCATACATAAATACCAAGGCAGGGAAAAGGAGGCTATCATACTCACGACCACCGCCAATGTAAGCAATGACTTTATTAATGATGCAAAGATTCTTAATGTCGCCATAAGCCGCGCTAAAAGCACACTACAACTCGTAACAAGCGAGCAAATCGCGCATTCGCCACACACTATTATTGGCGATTTTATCAAATACATACGATATGAAAATTTTGAAGTCGCACAAAGCAAGGTAAAATCTATCTTTGATTTACTCTATAAAGCAAATAGACAAGCCCGCCTTGCTTATCTTAAAGACAAGAGGAAGATTTCGCAATTTGATTCTGAAAACCTTGCATTTCACACCATACAAGAATGCCTCAAACCCCACCCTATGCTTGATATACTCACACATATCCCGCTTTATAGAATCCTAAATGATAGCGCTCTACTCTCCAAAGAAGAGCAAATCTATGCTTTTAATCCCCATATAGATTTTCTCATTTATAATACTATGGATAAATGCCCAGTGGGCTGCATCGAGGTCGATGGCTTTGCCTTTCATAATGCCACCACAAAACAAGCGCAAAACGATAGGCTTAAAGATTCTATTTTAGCCAAATACGACCTGCCACTTTTGCGCCTAAGCACGATAGGCAGTAATGAGCAACTGCAAATACAGGCGTTTTTGCAAAGTGTGGGGTATGAATAGGGCTACAAAATTCTTTATGTTTTGCTATAATGTCCCAAAATCCATAAGGAGTGCGTATGCGTTATATCATATATCTTTTATTTTTGAGTCTCCTGCCATTATTTGGCAAAATGAGCGATAGTGAGGTGAGTGTAGCCATTGGTGAGTGTATTCTTAGCAATCAATACGAATCGTGCAAGGCAGTCGCTAATGAGAGAGAGGCAGAGCTCCTTAGCCTAGAGGAATGCGGTGATGAAAAGAGACAGAGAGAAACCTTTAATATAGGCTGTATGCAAACAGGCTTTTTACTCTTTGGGGCAGAACGGTATAAAAAGACGATTGCGTATTTGCAAAAAGGATTAGAGATGGGCGATGATTCGTATATGCCAAGATATGCCTATCATCGAATCGGGCTTTCATACCAAAAGCTAGGTGATAGAAAAAATGCCACACTCTATTTTGACAAAGCCTGCAAAGAGGACTATCCATTTTCTTGTCTAGAACTTAAAAGAATGCAAAAATAAACGCTAGATGAGTGAGTTATAAGAGCATATTGGAAAATTATTTATGGTGTGTGGCTTAGGATTTGCCTTTTAATGTTTATGATATCTTTAGAAATGGCACAAATCCCGGCTTTTGATAGCTTCCTGCTAAGTTTCTGCTAGCTATTATGCCCTTGTATTTTCTGTGTTTCTTTAAAATCCTTATTGATTTTGAGATATAGTGTAATGCAAACAAATATTCTAATTCCCATTATTTGTGCCTTATTGTATTAATTCTCTTTATTTTAAGACTTGTTTTTTATGGATAATCTCCTCATAAGCTATTGATGATTCTAGTCTTGTTATTTCCGCACGCTTTAAAATTGTGAGAATTTTGTGTAATCCTACATTCTCATTTCCCTAAATCAAACCAATATCAATTTTATAAAATGCCCCTATGACTTGTTAGCTTTTGACATTAAGCAAATGAAGAATGACTTCTTTAAGAGCTAAGAAAACACAAGGTAAATTTGGAAAAATATGAAATGAGTATTTTTCTGTTTAAAAAAAGATTAATGTATTTGTAGTACAATTATAATAATTATTTTTAGTATTAAAGACTATCAATAATAAAGGAAGCAAATGGAAATTCTTAAAGAAACGATTGATTATGTCATCTTTGGAATCCTTGGAATAATGGGCTTTATAGCGTTATGGCTAACCATAGAGCGAATGATCTTTTTCTCTAAAATCAATCTTGGCGACTACAAAACCCAAGAATCTTTTGATGATTCCATTACAAAAAACCTTACTACGCTGTATATTATTTATTCCAATGCCCCTTATGTTGGGCTTTTGGGGACAGTTATTGGGATTATGATTACCTTTTATGATATGGGAATGAGTGGTAGCATTGATACCAAAGAGATTATGACAGGGCTATCTCTTGCTTTAAAAGCCACAGCTTTAGGGCTTGCAGTGGCGATTCCGACTCTGATTGCTTACAATGCCCTCTATCGTAAAATCACACTTTTAAG
This sequence comes from uncultured Helicobacter sp., assembly GCA_944325475.1. Taxonomy (GTDB): domain Bacteria; phylum Campylobacterota; class Campylobacteria; order Campylobacterales; family Helicobacteraceae; genus Helicobacter_D. The sequence goes on along the minus strand of CALVAF010000110.1, from coordinate 4,465 downwards.
CAATCTTTACAAAACTCGAGAAACCCATGGTCAAGATTCCTAAAAACGAATCATTAAACATCGTTCCTTTTATCGATATTATGTTGGTTCTCTTGGCGATTGTGCTAAGTGTTTCAACTTTTATCGCACAAGGTAAAATTCAAATCGAGCTTCCTCAAAGTGCGAATCAAGAGCAGCCAAAAGATGAAAAAAAAGTGCAGATTATCGTTGATAACAATAATCAGATTTATTTAGATGAGAAAGTTATTGCATTAGAAATGTTAAAAATGGAGTTAGAAAAAATTGATTCTAAAACCTTGGTAGAATTGCGTAGCGACAAAAATGCGAAATTTGAAACTTTCATACAAGTTGTTGATATTCTAAAAGGAAAAGCACATGAAAACTTTAGCATTGCAACACAGGCAGAACAATAGTGCTTTGCAGTCTTTTTGGATTGCAAGTGGAATCTATGCGGTGATTTTTTTCAGCATTTTTTATGGTGCGTCCCATTTTCTCCCTAAAGACATAGGTTTGCAAACCCAAGTTATGGCGATTTCTCTGACACATTTTACCGAAAGTTCGCAAACTCAAAAATCTCCACCGCCTCCTACAGAAGAGGTAATTAAAACCCCACAAAAACCTATAGAGAAACCAAAGCCTATTAAGAAGCCAAAACCTATTGAAAAAGTTGTAAAAAAGGCTACTCCAAAACCCATAACCAAACCTCACCAAACACAGCCAAGCCAAGTGGCTAGCATACAGCCACCAAGTCCTCCAAGCACCCCAAACATGCAGGTTAGTAATACCCCAGCAACTTTGACTTTTGGTAAAGTTAATGATCCCTTTTTACTTTCTATCAAACAGGCTATCGATAAAAACCTCCAATACCCAAGAAAGGCAAGAATGCTAAGAATGACAGGAGTGGTCATGGTGGAATTTAAGCTTTCTAAAAATGGTGAGCTAGATAATGTTAAAGTGATTCGCTCCTCTAAGCACAATATTTTGGACAAATCTGCGATTAAGACGATTTTGAGCGCGGGACGTGATTTCCCAAGACCCAAAAACGATGTGATCATTCAAATTCCAATTCAATATGTCTTAACTTAAGGTTATTTTTAGACTATCTAAGATAGTTTGGGGTTTTTGGGCTTCTTAAGCTTATTCTTGCACTCCCATCCAAATGCTTGCAGAATCACGCATAACTTTGGATATAGTTTTTGATTTTTTCTTTGATATTGGGCGCAATGCTTAATTCCAAATGCAGAATCGAAAGAGGCAGTCCAAAGCTCTCTAGCTTCACAGCGTCTTTTTGGGTAACTAGAAGCGAGGTTGCATTGAGGTTGGCATAGGCTTCTAGGATTTTAGTTTTATCAAAATAAGAATGATCTTTAAGAATGATTTTCCCTACGACATTAGGTAGGTAGGAATCTAGCCTTGAAGGGTTTGCAATTGCCGTTAGTAAAAGCATTCTCTGTGTGGGGTAGAGCAACTCGACTTTCCTTACATAATCCTCCCCTTCTTTAGCGATGATGTCGGCATCTTTATAGGCTTTTTTAGATTCTCGATACCCGCCACTTGGGATACAAAAATCAAAATAAGGTTCTAATTTGGGCTTAAGTAAGATATTAAGTTTTTTAAAATTAAAGCGGAATCCATCGTCTAAAAAAATGAGTTTTGCTCCCATTTTTTTAGCTTTTAAAATCGCTTTAGTGCGGTTTTTGCAGACAATCACAGAGGCTTTGGGGAGGAGCTTGGCTAACATTATGGCTTCATCGCCGGCAATTTCTGTGGTTTCTAGGATTTCTCCATTGTGACTGATGATCTTAAGCCCTTTGCTTTTACGCCCATAACCCCTTAAAATCACGCAGCTTGATTCATAGTCTTTGGCGATTTCAATCACAAAAGGGCTTTTGCCACTTCCACCTAGCACGAGATTCCCAATGCTGATAATGGGAATTTGAAAATCGCGCAAAGGTGATATTTTACGCTTTAAAGTCGCAACAAGGCAGTAAATTCCACTAAGAGGTAGTAAGCTATAAGCTAGAATCTTTTGTGGCAAACTGGGTGCAAAAAAGTATTTTTCTAAAGCTCTCATATTATACCCTATGCGTTGCAAGGCGTGAAATTTCCTTGCAAATGTAGTCAATATCTTCTTTTTTCATTGCGCTATAAATTGGCAAACTTAGGATTTGTTGGTAGTTTTTTAGCGCAATGGGGAAGTCACTGATTTTAAATTTATATTTGCTTTTGTAATAAGTTAGAAGATGTAGTGGTACGAAATGTAGCGCAGTTTCGATTCCAGATTCTTTGAGTTCTTTAGCAAAATGGTCACGGTTTTTGTCAATTTTGATAATGAAATGAAAAAAAATATGCTCATTTTTGATAATTGGCATAGAAATGTGCGGTGTGTTTTGGAGTGTTTGCATATAATAAGCGGCGATTTCCTTACGCCTTTTGATGATATAGTCCATTCTTTGCAGTTGGCTTAGACAAAGGGCAGCATCAAGGTAGCTTAGATTGTATTTGTTGCCAATTCCTATGACATCATAGAGGTATTGCGGACGCACACTGGTAACTTTTTCGCTCACAATCCCATGATAACGTAATAAAGTTGCTTTATTTGCTAGTTTTTCATCGTGTGTGGCGAGGATTCCTGCTTGTGCGACAGGACTATGAGAATCAAGCACAATGCTAAAAATAGTCGCATGGCTTTTTTGATTCCCAATTTTTATGCCATTGTGGGTTAATCCAAGTGCCATGGTGGCATCTTCGATGACTTTAAGATTGTAAGCTTCTGCTAGTTGATAAAAAGGCTCTGTATCGCAAAATTGCCCGGCAATGTGATTAATGATGATAGCGCGGATTTTTTTAAGGTTGTTGTTTTCTAGGATTTCCTTGCATTTTTCATAAGAGATTTCAAAGGTATCCTCCATAATATCTACAAAAATGGGTTCGGCATCGAAATGACGAATGATTTCAGGGAAGCTTGGGTGGCAGTTTATAGAGCATAGAATCTTATCTCCACGTTTAATGTCCATAGCAAAAAGGCATAAATGAAAAGCCGCTGTCCCACTTGTGGCAGAAATTGCATGTTTGATACTGGTATAGTCTTTGAAAGCTTCCTCTAAATCTTGAGTGACATTATGGCTTGGGTTTTCAAGCACGGAGTTGATGAGGTTTTTTTCACTCTCGGTAATATCAGGGATAAAATAAGGAATCTTAAACATTAGCAATCCTTTAAAGGCGCAATTTCTGGGAGCTTTTGTTTAAATTCCATAGTTTTGATTCTAGTCATTACCATATCAATTGCCTTTGGTGGTAGGTTTTTTTGTAAGATTTCTTGTCTTGAAAGTCCTTGTTCTAAAAGCTGCATAATGGAATCTAAAATCACATAAGGAAATCCAAGCTCGGCTTCATCACTTTGCCCTTCGTATAAATCCGCACTTGGAGCTTTAGTTTGGATACTTTGAGGGACTTTAAGCGCTTTAGCAATCTCAAAAATCTCAGTTTTGTAAAGGTTGCCAATGGGGTTTATCGCACATGCTAAATCGCCAAAAATCGTTCCATATCCAAGCAGAATCTCACTTTTGTTGCTTGTGCCAATAACTAGGGCGTTGTTTGCAAAAGCATAATCATAGAGGTAGATCATTCGGATTCTAGCACACAGATTGCCGATTCTAGCAGGGCTGTTTTGAAGGGTTTCTAGGGTATCTAAAAAGCCTTTTTGCGGCTTCTCTAAAGGCAAAATGGAATGGGAAATGTCAAAAGCTTCACAAAGTTCTATGGCGTCTTTGATACTGCTTTGTGAGGATTGCAAAGAGGGCATCAAAAGCCCATGGCAGTTTGCCCCAAAGGCTTTTTTGCACAGAATAGCAACCACTGCAGAATCAACCCCCCCACTTAGTCCAAAGACCACGGATTGGAATCCTCTTTTTCGCACTTCACTTTGCAAAAACTCTACTATTTTTTCAACTATTTGCGAATAATCTCTCATGAGCTCCCAAACCCTAACGCCTTTATTGTAAGGGCGTTAAAATTGATTTTTGTGGATAGAATTTTACCTAAAAAAGATTATTTTAGCTTAAACTAAATTTTTATTTGAGTTTTATTTTTCGCAATAAATGCTAGTATTAATCCACTCTATTTTTATTTATATATTTTTTTACAATCTAAATAAGAAATCATAAAAATCCTTCATTAACAAGATTTATTGATTTTTGCAATCTCATGGTTTGAAAAAAGCTATGCTTACTTTTATGTATTAGTTTTGCAAATAGCGGTTTATTTGTAGTAATTGAAGCCCAATATCAGTTAGCAAAAATTTTAAATTCCAAAGCACTCTCCTTATCTACTCCAATTTTTTCTTTCTCATCTAAATATTTCTATTTAAAATTCCTCATTGTTTATTAAGAAGATATAGGAGCTAATTTACAATGCAGTTTTAACAAAGAGATTGTCATTAGTAAAGAATCAATAGCTATGGGTA
>CALVAF010000109.1 GCA_944325475.1 uncultured Helicobacter sp. | reverse complement strand
AACAATACTCATTAGGCATTACGCTTACTTTGGAATAGAAAATTTAAATATTCAAGGAATGATGAAAAATCATCATTTAGCAAAAGCCATAAGTGATGTGAGTTTTTATGAATTTAAAAGAATGCTGACCTATAAAGCAGGGTATTATAAAAGAGTTGTTGTTGAAGCTGATACCTTTTATCCTAGCTCAAAGCAATGCTTTGTCTGCAAAAGTAAAAAAGAAAAGCTCACGCTTTCTCAAAGAGTGTATCAATGTGAAAATTGCGGTTCTATCTTAGATAGAGATTATAATGCTGCTTTGAATTTGCAAAGTTTAGCACAAGAAAAAGTAGGCTTAGTTCAAGCCGAATACGCCTGAGGACTTGATGGCTCTACTAGATGATTTGACAACAAATCATCTAGTAACCAGCAAGGTTGAGAGTGGAATACATGGGATTTTATGGGTTTGTAGGGATGGGATTTATATGGATAAGTCATTAGGGAAGTCATGAGTAATGTGTGAGGAATGTGGTATTTTTGAGATTAATGCAGTGGCTATTATAGCCATTGTCATAGCTTTGGGTTGCATCTTGTTTTTGGCGTCATAGTAGTTTTTGTAAGGTTAAGTGTGTAATTACTAATTTTTTCATTTGCCATTTGGCTTAATTTTAATTCTTGCCCTTTAAGAACAGCAGTGGTTATTTTTCTTTTGTAATTTGCTTTTTTGGTGCAAAAATATTATAAAATAAATCTTAATGCAAAGAAAATATAAGGGCTGTGTAATGAGGGTATTGTATGATATAGGCTAAAGTGGGCGGATTTACAAGCGGCAATATGGGAAAAGTTAGGATAAAGCCACTTGTAAAGATTGATTACTTGCCCTCCCAATGAATAAAATAATGTTTGATAAAGACAATGATTCTATCAATACAAATTCCTGTTATCCCTATTAGAATCACTGAAGCAAACATAATATCAATAAACATAAATTTGCTAGAATCTAGCACAATCCAACCAATCCCATTTTGACTAGCTACCATTTCTGCAGCCACAAGTGCAGAGTAGCTTGCTCCGATACTAATTCGAATGCCAGTAAAAATATCTGGCAAAGAATAGGGGATAATGACACGCCAAAAGATTTGCCAAGTATCTGCATTAGAATTTTTTGCAGAATAAATAAAGTCTTTTGGAATCTTATTGACAGCAGAGAAGCTTGCGATAAAAAGAGGCGCAAATCCAGCAAAAAATAAAAGTAAAATTTTGCTAAACTCACCGATTCCAAACCATAGAATCAAAATGCTATAATACCCAAGAGGTGGAAGAGGCTTTAAAAACTCTACCAAAGGCTCAAACAAAGCTCTTATATATTTGTTGAGTGCGGATATTAATCCAAGTGGAATGGCAAATATGAGAATTGCAAAAGTTGCTAGGAAAAGTCGCTTTAAACTAGCATAGAGATGTTCCCCTAATGTTGCCCCTTTATAACCATCTTGGAGTAATTCTATAAAGGCATTAACCACTTCTTTTGGGCTTGGTAGCAAGATAGATTCCATAATAGAGGCTAAAAGTTGCCATAGCGCAATGATGATAAGAATAAATACAAGTCTCATGTTAACTTCTATTAGCAATAGTGTCGTATTTTGGAGTAATGGTTTTTAGATTTGTTGTAAAACCAATGGGTTGTATATGTGGAATGATTAAGTCGCCCACTCGCAATGCTTCTTCTAAATGTGGATAGCCAGATAAAATAAAAGTATCTATGCCAATGTCAATGTATTCTTTGAGGGTTTTTAGCACATTTTCCACACTTCCTACAATGGCAGTTCCTGCCCCAGCCCTCACAAGCCCAACTCCAGCCCAAATATTAGGATAAATAACCAAATCTTCTTTGATGTCTTTGTAGAGATCATTCATTCTTTGTTGTCCCACAGAAACATAAGATTCCATATCTTTTCTTGCTTGTTTGATAGTTTTCTCATCAAGTTTTGAAATTAATTTTTTTGCTGCCCTCCACGCTTCCTCTTCACTTTCTCGCACGATAATATGGAATCTTGCCCCAAAAGTTACTTTTCGGTTATGTTTAGCTGCTTCTAGTTTGATGGCGTCAATTTTTTCTTTCATCTTTTGTGGAGTTTCTCCCCAGCTTAGATATTTATCAACATATTCGCCTGCTAATTGGTGTGCAATCTTGCTAGAACCACCAAAAAATAGCTGTGGGTGTGGAGTTTGCAAAGGGGGATAAAAAAGTTTGGAGTTTTTAATCTTGTAATATTTTCCTTCAAAATTAATGCATTTTCCCTCCAATAAACCTTTCCAGATTTTTGTAAATTCTATTGCTTGTTCATAACGTTGTGTGTGATTTAAGAAAATGCCATCAGCTTGTAAATCCTCCTCATCTCCACCTGCAACGAGATTGAATAATGTCCTTCCCCCACTAAGTCTATCAAGTGTTGCAGCGATTCTTGCAGCATAGGCTGGAGAGATGACGCCGGGACGTAGAGCCATTAAAAATCGAAAGTATTGGGTTGCGCTAAATAAAGAGCTACCCACGATATAAGATTCCTCGCAGCTCCGTCCTGTGGGGATTAAAGCACCTAAAAATCCAGCATATTCCGCTGCTTGTGCGACTTGAGTTAGGTAGTCTAATGTGATTTTTCTAGCTCCCATATTGCTTCCTAGATAGGTCCCATCTCCATAGGTTGGCAAAAACCAAAATAAATTTACCTGTAATTTTTCCATTGTTTGTCCTTATTAAATAATGTAATTTCCAATATCGCCTTTAAGCAATTCTAAAATTTTGTTTTTTAGTTGTATAAAATCCTTTTGGGATTCCACCTCATTTTCGCCGATTTTATTTGTAAAACTTACTTTAAATTCTGCAATGATATTTTTGCCATTATGTGTATAGGGCTTTAGAAGCAATATTCTTGTCCCAAGCCTTAGAGCCTCATCAACATCATGCGTAATCAAAATCATTGTTTTTTGATAGATTTTCCAAATATTACGCACAAGATTCTGCATATTTTCTTTGGTGAAAGCATCTAGGGCGCTAAAGGGTTCATCAAGAAGGATTAATTCTTTGTTATCTGCAAGTATTTTAGCAAGGAATGCCCTGCTTTTTTGCCCACCACTGCATTCATAGGGGTATTTGCTTTCAAAATCTTTTCCTCTTAAGCCCACAGCTTCTAAAAATTTTCTTGCAATGTTTGATCTTTCTTGTTTGGGTATTTTGTGGAGTCCAAAACTAACATTATCAAGTAAATTCAACCAAGGGAAGAGTGGAGAGTTTTGGAAGCAAAGCCCAATTCCATTAGCCTTGCTTTGTAGAGAACCGCTTTTTTGCTTTAAAATTCCGGCAATGATTTTTAAAAGTGTGCTTTTTCCGCAACCAGAACTTCCCAAAAGAACAATGAACTCTCCATGTTCTACTTCCAAGTCTAAATTGTGTAGAATTTTAGTTTTCTCATAATCAAAACAAAGTTGATGAATTTTTAAAATTTGCATAAAACACCTATTGTAAAAAGTTTGGATTAATATAGCTTTCAAACACAATATCTTTTGGTATTTTTCTTAAAATGCCTTGAGAATGTAGAAATTCTGCTATATTTTGGAGTGTTTTTGAAAACTCTCCTTTTTGCTCTGATGTTCCTAAGAGTTTTAAGTCTTTTAGCGCTTGAGAATTCAGCCAGAGCGCTTTGTCTTCATGAATCATTTTTTGAATTTCTTTGTAGTCAAGCTTGAAATAATTAGCAAGGATATTAATAGCCTCTTGGCGGTTATTTTTATAGAGTTCATAGGCTGTGTCTAAAGCGCGGACATAGGCTTGAATAATGGGTGCATTTTTATTCCCATAATCACGCCTTAGAACATTAATATCCCCCAAAATAATACCCGCATTAAATAAATCTTCATCGCTATAAACGAGTTTGCAATTCTCTAATGCGCTTAAAGTAATATCCCAAACAAAAGCCCCCTGAATATCATTTCTTTGCCACGCTGCAAACAAATCTGTGGGATTCAAATCAAAAAGTTTGACTTCACTTTGAGAGATTTTGTTGATATTGAGCGCAGATAAAAGAGCATAATGTGCGCTTGTCCCAAATGGAACACCTAAGGTTTTGCCTTTAAGTTCGCTAATTGTGTTGAAATTTGGTTTGACGCATAGACCTTCGTTTTTCTTGCTAATAAAGCCAATATGAAATACATCTACTTCTAAACCGCTTAAGATTCCAGCAACATAAGGAGTGGCACCTAAGAATCCTACATCTATACTTTTAGAAGCTAAGGCATTATTGATGTCTCTTCCGGTATCAAAGTTAAACACTTCAAGTTTTACATTAATCTTTTTTAATTCCTGCTCTAAAATCCCACTTGCAATGCTTAGAGATTGGGAGCTTGGAATACTCTGTGTGCCAACTTTTAGCGTTTGAGCAAAGCTAAATTTCATAAGCAACAATAATACTAAAAATAGAATCGATTTTTTCATTATGTATCCTTAATATCCCACTAATTCTTATTTTTTTTGAAATGTTTTGATGAAGTATGGAAATAACAGCGCCCTACTAAGGGCATACAGGTATGCCAAAGGGAAAAAGGAATAAGAGATGGAACTAGGC
>CALVAF010000108.1 GCA_944325475.1 uncultured Helicobacter sp. | reverse complement strand
GTTGTGGTGCTAGGTTGGCTTACGCATTATATGGTATTAAGTCTCACAGGGCTACCCAAGACACTTGAGACCACACGCAATCTTTGGGGAAATTTTGTTAGTCAGCAGGTAGGCTATCAGATTTTATGGCATTTTGTAATTGTGGCGTTGTGTGCGTATGTGCTAAACCAAGGTGTGAAAAAGGGCATTGAACGGCTCAATCTCATTTTGATGCCCCTGCTGCTTCTTATTTTTTTGGGGCTTTTAGGATATGCGATGTGTCAAGAAGCCTTTGTGGATTCTGTACGTTTTTTATTTGCTCCAGACTTTAGCAAACTCACTTCCAAAGTCATTGTCGATGCAATAGGACAGGCATTTTTTTCCCTCTCGCTAGGCGTTGGCGTGATTTTAACTTATTCTAATTCTCTACCCAAAAAAAGTAATTTTATCCGCTCTGCACTCATTATCGCGCTACTTAATTTTGCCTTTTGTCTCATGGCAGGATTAGTGATATTTACCTTTATCTTTGGGTATGGCGCACAGCCAGATAGTGGACCCGGACTTGTGTTTATCTCACTCCCTTTGATTTTTGCCAATATGGGCTTAAGCGGACAGATTATAGCATTTTTGTTTTTTATCGCACTGATTTTTGCAGGGATCACTTCGGCAGTCTCAATGCTAGAGCCACTTAATGCATGGCTGATTGACCGCTTTTCTTTCTCACGCACACGAGCAAATCTCACGACCATTGGCATTGCCTACGTGCTTGGTGTGTTGCTACTATTTAGTAATATCGCGCTCTATCAAGAGGATTTAAGCTTTTTTGGTAAAAATCTCTTTGGCTGGTTTGACTACATTAGCTCCTCATATATGCTACCTTTAGCAGGAGTGTTTTTATGTGTGTTTGTGGGCTGGATACTCCCCAAATCACAAGTGCATGCGATGTGCGAGGGGCATTTGAATGGCAAGGTTTTTCAAGTTTGGTATTTTATCATCAAATTCATCGCACCTCTTGGAATCATCGCATCGATGATAACGCTAGGAATCGAGGGCTTGAAATAAATTATTCTGCTTCAAAGATTCCATTTTGGAGGCTTCTTTGAATCTCTTGTGCTTTTTTCAGTAACTCTTGCTGCTCTTTTTTAGAATCACTATTTTTTGGTGATTCTGGAGTTTTTGTTTGTAGGCTTACTTGCGGATTTATCTGTGAGCTAGGCGACGTTTGTGTAGGACTTTTATCAACGATTCCCATTTTGACAAAAGTATCCTCGTAGTTTTTCCCACCTTTTTTGACACGAATATAAACCTGTCCGCTTGCTTGGTCATACAAATAAGTATCATCTAAGTCATTAAACATTACCCAAGGCTGTGCTTTCAAACCATAAGCCATTAAAAGAATTAAAATTATTTTCATCACATTCCTTTTTATTTTTAAATTGTATCAAAAATCTGTTAATTTGGCAGGATTTTCATCTCATATTTAAATTCTAGCACGCTTTAGGGCTTCTTGCAGGATTTGAAGATTCTCTGCTACAAAATAAATTGCGATTCCACAATCGCTTGAAAACTCCCTTGGCGTTGGCATAAGTTTGAATCTCACTCCAAGAGTTTTAAGTAGCGATTCAGTTTCAAACGCACTAGCAGTAGTGAAAAAGAACAGATAGCCTTTGGTTATATTCTCGCCCATGGTAACTCCTAGCTTTTAGCAATCACACGGAGAGCTTCAAGACAGAATCCTACTTCTTTATGTGTGTTAAACACCCCCGCACTTATCCGCACACTCCCACCATGTGTGAAACTCCCTAAGATTCTATGTGTTGCTGGGTTGCAATGCAACCCCACACGCACACAGATTCCAAATTCTCTATCAAGCCTAAGTCCCACTTCTGAAATGCTTTTACCCTCAAAATTTAGTGAGAGCGTAGCATTTGCGGGATTTGCCACTTCATAGAATCTCACACCCCTCACACCCCTTAAGCCCTCTGTAAGATGTGCTCGCAAATCCAGCTCATGTGTGTGAATCTCACTTACGCCCTTAGATTCTATCCATTCTAGCCCAGCATGCAGCCCAGCAATCCCATGCATATTGGGCGTGCCACTTTCAAATCTATCAGGCAGAAATAATGGCTGAATCTCCTCCTCACTTAAGCTTCCCGTGCCACCATACACCAGTGGTGATAGGCTCTCTATACAGAATCTATCACTAAGCACCAACGCCCCCACTCCCATTGGAGAAAGCAATCCCTTATGCGCGCTTAATGCGAGGAAATCCACTTGCTCCATTACTGTATTCATTTCCACACAGCCCACGCTTTGCGCACCATCAAGTAGGATTGCCACTCCTTGTTGTTTTGCCAATGCACTAAGCTCTTGTAAGGGAATCATTGCTCCACTGACATTGTTAATATGTGCACACGCTAGGAGTTTAGCGCTTTTGAGTAATTCTCTAGCAGAATTTAAATCTAACTCACAATCTTCCTTGCAGGGGATTTGCCGAATTTCAAGGTTTAGCCGCTCTTTAAGCGCATTTAGCGGACGCATAATCGCATTATGCTCCATTTGTGTGATAACCACAATATCATTTTCATGCAAAAAACCTTGCAAAAGCATGTTTATCGCCATTGTCGCATTGTGCGTGAAAAGCACCTTTTTGCAATCCTCTAGCCCTAGAAAATCCGCCAACCCACGTCGTGTTTGATACAAAACCCGCCCCGATTCAATAGAGAGTGTGTGTGCGCTACACCCCGGGTTTGCCCCTACATTTTTCATAAACGCACACACCGCTTCTTTCACACCCGGAGCTTTAGGAAAGCTCGTAGCGGCATTATCCAGATAAAGAATCTTGCTTGTATCCACATTTTACCTTAACTTATTGTTTTTGCAAATGATAGGTTATCTCGCCTTGATCCTCTTTGAGAAGCTCTATAGCATAGCCATAATAACTTGCTATGCGTTTAATATTATCACTTGAAGCCCCACAGCTACAAAGCACCTCTATTTCGTGTTTGCCTTGCTCCAACAAAGGCTTGAGATTTAACACAGGCTCTGGGCAAGAAAGCCCCCTTACATCAAGCTTTTCCATTGCTACTTCCTCTCATAGGCAAACATCGCTACAAGCAGACAAAACACAATTCCCACAAACACTGCTATTGGCGCATTGGCACCAATTCCATTTGCCGAGCTTGCAAGACTAAAATTATGTGCAAATGCCGCTCCCATAAGCAAACCAAAGACAAACACCCCCGCATCGCTATCACCTTCGCCACTTAGCACAAGTTGCCTACCCGGACAACCACCTGCCAAACTAAAAGCAAAGCCAGAAAGCAACATACCTAAAAAATTCCAAACCCAGTCATTATGTGCTATAGGCTGTCCGCTGAATCCGGGATTGAAAAACCCTAACACAAGATTGGTGAAAAACGCTGCAACCACAAGGGCTATGACACCTTGCAAAATATGCGTATCTTTGAGCAATATTGTATCACGCACTGCTGCTATCATACAAAAACGACTTTTTTGAAATATCGCACCCAAAAACAAACCAGCAACAA
>CALVAF010000107.1 GCA_944325475.1 uncultured Helicobacter sp. | reverse complement strand
CAAGCCTCTAGAATATTCACAAAGCCTATGATATTGCTATCCACATACGCATAAGGATTGACTAGAGAGTAGCGCACCCCTGCTTGTGCGGCGAGATTGCAGACTTTGTCAAACTTTTGGTTTTCAAAAAGTGCAAAAAGATTTTCTTTGTCTTCTAATTTTAGATTGATAAAGCGGTAATTAGGATATTTTTCGCTTTGGATAAATGTGTTGTAAGCGATTTTTTCTTGAGCGATTCCGCTGTTTTTTAGTCTGCCATATTTAATTTTGACATCATAATAATCATTAATGCAATCAAGCCCAATAACCTCATCACCCCTTTCAATGAGCCTTAAAGCTAAAAAGGAACCGATAAACCCTGCTGTTCCTGTCACTAAAATTTTCATTTTATCCTCGATTCTTGATTTTATAATATTGTTCTAAGAAAATTTGATTAGCAAAACCATTGAAGTTACGGCGGTTAAGCTTTTCTAGGCTGAGTTCAATGGCATTAATCGCCCATGAAATCTCACTTAAAGGCACCATTCCCATGTGATTAACTCGAAAAATTTTACCCTTTAGATGATCTTGTCCGCCAGCAACATTGACATTAAATTCGTTTTTAAGAATCTTTCTAATCTCATCACTTTGCTCATCAATAATCGTAGTCATTGCAAGAGCTGGGATTTTGGGATAAACTTTCAAATCAATTCCTTCTAAGGCAAGATCGCAAGCAAACGACCTTGCTTTGGTGTCTTGGTAGAGATTTTCAAATCCGATTTTTTTTGCCTTTTGTAAAAACGCACAAAGCCCGATGATAATGGTTGTGGGTGCAGTCCAAGCAGTGGTGTTTTTGGTTTGATTTTTAAGCTCGGTTTTGAGGTTGAAATAAAATCCCACATCACGCCTTTGAATTTTCTCAATCGCCTTTTGACTAAGTCCGATGATACTCATTCCAGGCGGAAGCATAAAAGCTTTTTGTGATCCACCAATGAGGGCATCAACGCAGCTAACATCAAGAGATTCAACGCCCATAGCTGTGATTCCATCGACAATCACCATAATTTCAGGATTGAAATCTTTAATGGCTTTAGCAATAATCTCATAAGGGTGTCTTAGCCCACTTGCACTCTCGCATGCTTGGATACAAAAGGCATCAATATCAGGATTATTTTTTAGGGCTTCCATGACTGAATCAAGGCTAACAGGAGTATCCCATTGGTTTGTGATTTCAATGCAAGGAATGCCAAAAGCGTTAGCAATTTTCCCAAATCTCTCTCCAAATTTTCCGCTATTAATGCTAAGGAGTTTGTTTTCACAAAGTGAAGTCACACACGCTTCCATAGCGCCACTTCCAGAGCTTGCAAGCATTAAAACTTCCTTGGTTTTGAGCATTTCTTTTAAAAGATTCCTTGTGGTGGCAAAAATTTCTTCAAATTCTTGTGTGCGGTGGTGGATTGTAGGAGTATTCATCGCAGTGCGTATAAATTCTGGAGTTGGGGTAGGTCCGGGGGTAAAAAGTAACATGATTTATCCTTTTTGTATTCATAAAATGTTGTTATAAAATTAAATATAAATTATACTTAATGTTAATTTAAGGATAATTTAAAAAAATGATATTTTATTAGTTTATACAAATTTTAGGGCAAATAAAAGGTGCAAAAAATTAAGCAAAAATATCACAAAATTGCAAGTTTTTATGTAAATCTTAGTAACTTTTGTAATTTTAAAGAATATTTAAAGTAAGGCTTTTTACAATAAAAGTTTTTAAAATTATTTTGGGAGTTTTTCAAATGAAAAAGATTTTTTTATCTTTGGCTTTGTTGGGTAGTTTTGCCTTTTCTCAAGAGGTTAAAATTGGTATTGTGTTACCTGTTAGTGGTGCTGTTGGTGGGTTTGGAGAGCTTGGCAAACGTGGAATTGATTTGGCTTATAAAGCACAAAATAAAACTAAAAATGGTGACACAATTAAACTTATTTTTGTGGATAATAAAAGCGATAAAATCGAATCGGCAAATGCAATGCAAAAGCTAGTTTCTAGCGACAAAGTTAGTGTGGTGATTGGTCCGATGATTTCAACTAATGCGTTGGCTATGACAAAGATTGCTGATGATAGTCAAACCCCGCTGATTGCACCGGTTGCGACAAATGATAGGGTAACAAAGGGCAAAAAGTTTGTTTCAAGAATTTCCTTTGCTGATAGTTTTCAAGGTGTGATTGCAGCTAATCTAGCCTTTAGGGATTTGGGTGCAAAAAAAGCGGCAATCTTGTTTGATAATAGCAGTGATTATTCTATTGGACTTGCGAAATCTTTTAAGAATCAATTCAAAAAATTAGGCGGACAAATTATAATTGAAACCCACGCACAAGCAGGAACTAAGGATTTTAAAGCACAGCTTTCAAGTATTAAGGCGGCAAATCCTGATGTTTTGTATTTGCCAATTTATTATAATGAAGGTGGTTTGATTGCCCTGCAAGCTCAACAACTTGGAATCTTTCTTCCTACAATCGGTGGTGATGGGCTAGTCTCAAATCAAATCTTTTTTGATGTGGCAAAAGAAGCAGGAGAAGGCTATATGGTAACAGATTATTACTCGACTAGCTCTAAACAAACTCCTAAAGGAGAGGCTTTTATCAAGGATTATGAAGCAACTTATAAAGAGCCTGTGAGTAGCTTTAGTGTTTTATTAGCCGATGCGTATGGAATTGCAGTGGCTGCTATTGAGGCGTGTGGGGCAGAAGATAGAGTGTGTATTAATGATAAGATTCGCAATGCCACAGATTATGAGGGGATTAGCGGTAAATTTTCACTCCAAAATGGAGAATCAATTCGCAGTGCCGTGATTAATGAAGTCAAAAATGGTAAATTGGTTTATAAGACGACCATTGAGCCATAAGGTGGTGTTTTGGATATTTTGACTTTTTTGCAGCAATGTATTAATGGTTTAAGTCTTGGGAGTATGTATGCCCTTATTGCCATTGGCTATACAATGGTGTATGGGTGTTTGCGTTTGATTAATTTTGCCCATGCGGATATTATTATGGTAGGGGCGTTTTTAAGCTTTTTTGCAGTCAGTAGCCTTGGGCTACCCTTTTATGCTTCAGCGATTTTTGCTGTTGTAGTCTGTGTGCTTTTGGGAGTTGGGATTGATAGGGTGGCATATCTTCCTTTACGCTCTGCACCTCGAATTTCTATGTTAATTACTGCTATTGGCGTAAGCTTTTTTTTAGAAAATCTTTTTAATGTCTTTTTTGGTTCGACTCCACGTTTTTTCAGTGCCCCAGAGTTTTTTGCAAAAACGCTTAATTTTTCTACTATTAGCATTACTTATATCACGATAGTTGTTCCTCTTGTTACTTTAGTATTGCTTGTTGTGCTGTTACAATTTTTGTATCATACTAAGCAGGGAATGGCGATTAGAGCGACTGCATTTGATATTAATACGGTGCGATTAATGGGTGTAAATGTGAATAACATCATTGGGCTTGTGTTTGCTATTGGAAGTGCTTTAGCTGGGATTGGCGGGATTTTCTATGCTATTTCTTACCCTACAATTGATCCGCTTATGGGGGTTTTGATTGGTTTAAAAGCCTTTGCAGCTGCGGTTTTAGGAGGGATTGGAAGCGTGGGCGGTGCGGTGCTTGGTGGATTTATTTTGGGATTTACTGAGGTTATGGCAGTAGCGGTGTTTCCAGAACTTGGAGGCTATAAAGATGCGTTTGCATTTTTGTTTTTGATTCTTGTTTTGCTTTTCCGCCCAGTTGGCATTATGGGTGATTGGCGTTTAGAGAAAAGTCGTTTTTAGGGGATTTTAGTGATGAGTAAATGGCAGAGATTTTATGATTCAAATCCTACAAGTGCGACTTTGGGTGGGCATTTGCTACTTTATATTAGCGTGATTGTGGTTTTGTTTGTAGCACAATGTTTTTTGAATGATTATGTTTTAAGAATCTTTAATAATATTCTTATTTTTGTGATTTTTGCGGTGAGCTATAATTTGATTAATGGTGTTACCGGACAGCTTTCTTTGGAGCCTAATGGCTTTGTGGCAATTGGGGCGTATATCACGGCTTTGATGCTTTTAGATGAGGATTCTAAGCTTGGAATGTTTGATTTAGCACAGCCACATCCTTTTGTTTTAAGCATGTATAGTGAGTTACTTCCAGCTTTACTCTGTAGTGGTTTAGTAGCGGCATTTATTGCAGTTTTATTGGCTTTCCCTGTTTTTAGAGTGAGGGGAGATTATCTTGCCATTGTAACTTTAGGCTTTGGGTTTATTATTAAGATTCTAGCTATTAACAATCCACAATGGACTAATGGTGCCATTGGCTTAAATGAGATTCCAAATAATGCTGATTTAGTGGTTGGGGGATTACAGAAACTTATGCAAGGTTGGCTAGATTCTGCGAGTTTTCCAGAGTTTTTGAAGGGTCCTTTGGGATTTGTTTATACGCATTCTTTTGAAAATGGTGCGAATATCACGGTGCTTTTTTGGAGTGGGATTTTAGCTGTAGCTGCAGTGATTTTGATTTTACAGATTGTGTCTTCTAAATATGGCAGAGCGATGAAGGCAGTTAGAGATGATGAGGATGCGGCGATTGCTATGGGGATTAATACCTTTAAAATCAAGACTTTTGCCTTTTCTACTAGTGCATTTTTGGAAGGAGTTGGGGGTGGATTGATGGCAGTTTTGCTAACAACGATTGATCCTAAGATTTTTGGTTTTGAGCTAACTTTCCAGCTTTTGATTATCATCGTGCTTGGTGGGCTTGGAAGCACGACAGGGGCAATTTTGGGAGCGGTTTTGGTAATTGGTGGGGGCGAGTGGCTTAGATTTTTAGATCAGCCTTTGGTGTTCTTTGGCAAAGATTTTGGGACTTATCCGGGTTTAAGAATGGTCTTTTTCTCGCTTATTTTGCTTGTGATTATGCTTTTTGCTAGAGAAGGCATTATGGGCAAAAAGGAAATATGGGACTTAAAGCCGAGATTTTTTAGAATCTTTGGTAGGAGAGCATGCGGGCATTGCTAGACTTAGAGAATGTAAGTCTTGCTTTTGGTGGGTTAAAGGCGATTGATAATGTGAGCTTTAGCCTTCCAAAAGATACAATTTTTGGCCT
>CALVAF010000106.1 GCA_944325475.1 uncultured Helicobacter sp. | reverse complement strand
ATATTTACAAAAAACCTTGCTAGGTAACAATAGCACCAAAG
This sequence comes from uncultured Helicobacter sp., assembly GCA_944325475.1. GTDB lineage: Bacteria > Campylobacterota > Campylobacteria > Campylobacterales > Helicobacteraceae > Helicobacter_D. Next base: position 3,115 of record CALVAF010000106.1, on the reverse strand, counting down.
CCAAAGATATTATCTACCTTACCGCCCAAGGCTTTAAAAAAGCCTTCCTTACTCTGCAAGACAATCTTGATTTCGAAAAATCCCTGCTTTTTAGCTCTCAAAGCTCTATTTTAGCCCTCATTGAAACCACCCAAAAAGACGCCCAAAAAGCTAAAGAAGAATTCGCACAGCTCAAGCAAAACCTACAAAACACCAAAAAACAGCTCCAAGATTACTCAAATACCGCCAAAAAACTTCTTTCTCAAAAACTCCTTGAAGCTCAAAACATACTTATCGAACGCATTTTTGAAGACATTATGTATGACCACAATCACAGCAAATTCCCAAATAAAGAGCGTATAGAGAGAATTTTATTACAAGGCTTAAAAGATTTTTTAATTGAAATTCTAAGAAACTACCAATACAATTTTTCCCAAAAAATCTCCCAACTCATCGACAAACTCGCCTTAAACTACCATCCACAAATCACCCAAATTTCACTCAATGAAAATCTGATTTTAAAAACCAAAATGCAGATTTTAAACCATATCCCACTAGAACAAAAAGATTCCAAACTCATAAAATCTCTAAAAAGCGCCTTTTTTGCAGGATTTAAAGCTTTTGAAGAATCACTTTACAAGCAAAGCAATGCCATTCAAACCCAACTTTTTTCAGACTTCCAAAATCATCTTAATGAGATTTTAGAAGAAAAAAATCAAGCCTTGCAAGCTAAAGAACAAATCTTACAAAAAAGCCTCAAAGATTCCACACACAATTCCCAAAATAAATCCAAAAGAGAGCAAGAGATTCTTACCCTAACCAATCAAATAAAAACCCACCTAAACACCCTCCAAGACCTCCAAGAATACGCAACAAGGAGTAATAATGCTTAAGCAATACCTCAAAGAATGCCAAGAAATTTTGCAAAGAAACTCCCAAACTACCCCAATTCAAAAGCTGCTTTTAGACTGTCAAAAAAACCTTAATCCAGATAATTATTCCCTAGATTTTTTTAACAACTTACACAACAAAAGCCAAGAAGCCATGCAAATTGCCATTATTGGACAATTTTCAAGCGGCAAAAGCACCTTTTTAAATGCTCTTTTAGGAGAAGATATTTTACCCACAGGAATCACTCCCATAACTTCCAAAGTCTGCAAAATCTGCTATGGGGAAGAATATATTTTAGAAGTGATTTACAAAAACGGACACAAAGTCCTACAAAACATCGATTTTCTCCACAAAACCTCAAGGCAAAACTCCCAAAATATCGATTATTTCTGCCTTTATGCTCCCATTTTACTACTAAAAGAAATTAACTTCCTAGACACGCCCGGTTTTAACTCCCAAAATCAAGAAGACACCAACGCCACTTTAAAAATCTTAGAAAATGCTGATGGCATAATCTGGCTAACACTCATTGACAATGCAGGCAAAAACAGCGAAAAACAGCTACTTAAAGAATTTATCAAGCATTATGCGCAAAAAAGCCTCTGTGTGCTAAACCAAAAAGACCGTCTAAAAACCCAAGAAGACATCGATACAAGCGTGCAATATGCTAAAGAAGCCTTTAGCGGAATTTTTACTAGCATCATTCCCATTTCTGCAAAAATGGCGCTACAAGCTCACCTCAACTCCCCACAAAAAAAGCTAGAAAGCCTTCTTTCAAACCTTGCCCTAAAAATCCAAAATCTCACTTCCCTGCAAGACAAAAGCATGATTCTAAACACTTTAAAATCAGATTTCCAAAACACCGCAAAATCCCTCCAAAAAACACTTAATGAATCTCTAAACAACACCAATAACTCCAATCTCATGGCACAATCCAATATGCCAGCTATCTTTGACTTTCTAACCCACACCATAAAGCCTCAATCTTCGCTATCCAAAGAATATAGCACCCTTAAAAAACTCAAAGAAATGCATATTTTGCTACACCGCCAATATCACAAAGCTCTCCTTTGCTACAATTCTTTAGCCAAAGTCTACACAAACCACCTCCATAATATCACCTCACAAAGTCAAGCCCACCAAGAAAAACACCAACAAATCTTTGATAATCTTTATAAAAATTTGGATTTACTCTTGGATTCTCTAGCCCAAAACATCTACAATAGCCTAGAAAAAACAGCCTTCAATTTCCCAACCAAACAAAAAACACTCTTTAAAGAAAAAATCATTTTACAAAGTAAAGAAGTTACCACTCTACCCTTAGAAAAAATCAAAATCCAGCTCCAAAATCAAGATTCACCCATCCAAAAAGACTTCAAATCCCTAAGCGCACAAATCCACAACTTCTGCAATTCATTTGGCAATTTAGTCGATGAGTTTTCCAAAAACCTCAAAGCCAAAGTGCAGCAATGGCAGGATAAAGAAATTCCCAAACAAGACCTTTATAAAATCGCCCCAAACAGCCAAAGCATAAAAGATTTGCAGTATTTTTCACAAAAATATTATGAAAATCTAATGATTAACTTTGATAGAAATGATTTGCTAGCCATTTCCAATCTCCAAAGCGGACTGCATTCCCTAAGTAATTTCCTCACACTTAATTACAATAATGCCATAGAATCAGCCCTTAATAAGCTTGATTTAAACCTCAAAAACTCCATTGCCAAGCACCAAGAAAACCAAGAGTTTGCAATTTTCTCACCCACTTTAGAAAATATCCGCGATTACCTTAATGAATCCTTTTGCTTTGAACCTTTTCAATCTCGATTATTTGGACCGATGAATCTGCTTAAAAAAACCTATTCCCAATTCCAAAAAGGGCTAGAAACCCTAACCCAAGATAAAACTCAAATCATTACTGCAAAAATAACCAACCTTAAGATAGAAATTGATAAAATTCTAAAAAACTTACGGGCTATTAAAAATTTTATGAATATGGAATCAAAATTGCTTACACTCAAGCAAGAAGCCACAGATAAAGAAAAACAAGGAAGTTTAGATGAAAGTAGAGCTCCTAGAGCCATACATTCAAATCAGCATTGAAAAAGAATCCCGTTTCTTAAAACGTGCCATAGACTTTGCATACAAGCATTTTTCCAAAGCCTACCGCCTCTCTAGCTCAGTTTTAATTTTAGATGATGGCGAACGTTACAAAAAAGACTATTTTCTAAACTGGGCTTATCAT
>CALVAF010000105.1 GCA_944325475.1 uncultured Helicobacter sp. | reverse complement strand
AGGATTCATCAATAAAGTGAATTTCAATCGTCTTTGGAATCTCAAGTAATCCCACAAAATGTTTGATTCTACGTTCCATCTCTTCAGCACATTCCCCCTCTTTTGGGATTCCAATCACAAGAATGTGAATGTTAGAATCACTAATCACTTGGCTCACTTCTCTTGCAGCTTGATTGCGGTTTTTGCGGAGAATTGGCGGTAAGGGAAGGGGGATATTTTGGATTGATTTGGCAATTCCAATCCGTTTTAGTCCAATATCAAGTGCAAGAATGTTTTGCATTAAATGACCTCTATTCTGCCATTATTGCGTTGAATCTTACCCTCTAGTTCATAGGTAAAAATAGCCTCCCCAAACTTAATAAATGCTTCTTCAAAAAAGGGATTGGTTTTGCAAAATTCTAAAATTTCATCGGTGCTTTGTGGTTGGGTATTTTGTGATTTTGTTTTTTTAAAAAGTTCCTCAAGAAATGAATCAATCTCCCAGATTACATTGGCTTTCCCTTCTCTAGCTAGGCTTTGTGTGCCTTCGCTCTGCCCTAAATGATGGGGTGGGACATAGATTTTTTTGCCTGGACTTATGGCGTCTTTGGCGCTTTGCATGGACCCGCTTTTCAAATCAGCCTGTGGGATTATGATTGACTCTGCTAGGGTGATGATGATTTTATTGTGTTCTAAAAAAGAATAGGGTCTAGGAATGGAGGGTGGGTCAAATTGGCTTATAATCAAACCCTTTTGGTAAATTTCTTGAATGATTTTTTGGTTGGTTTTGGGATAGATAATATCAAGCGAACTTGGAGAGACCATGATAGTGTTTGGCAAAGCGGTGCTATGGGCTAAAATATCCACTCCAAGCGCTCCACCACTTATAATAACAGCGTGTTGTGAGATTTTTTTGGCAATGTTTTTGGTGAAGTTTTGGGTGTATGGGTTTGGATTTCTAGAGCCAATTATCGCAATTTTGCGTTGTTGTAGCAGTTTAAGATTCCCATAATAATAAAGATTTTTAAGGTTTTTTAGATGGCAGAGTTCTGGTGGGATTGTATCAAGGGTTTGCAAGGCTAGGATTCTTTTTGCACAATGTAAATCACGATATTATCTACAAAATGATGATGTCGGTAGCCATCACTCTCGCCATCGCCTTCAAATTCCTCTAAAATGGTTTGGGATGGGTGGTCTTGGAGGATTTTGATGATTTCAGCACTTTTGCCAAATCGCTCATAATAACGTTTGAGTGTGATTGGCCAATTCACTTCAATTTCATTAAGGGCATTGCTGATTTGCTTGAGGTAGGCAATTTTCATCAAAGAAGCAATTTTGTCAATCCAATAGTTAATTTCCATATACTCCCCAAAAATCACCATAACATGTTGGGCATTTCCTAGATAAGCATAGGGCTTTGCTTCTTCATAAAGCCTTAGAAAATCTTTAGTAAAATCCTTGAATTGTTGCATAGAGCGTAAGTTTTCAATATCATTAACCATAGAATAGACTTTTTTGATGTTTTTTTGAGCGATGACTTCTAGGAAATTTTCTTTTTGCTGCATCAGCACGATTTTTTCGTTAGCTGCCCTTTTTAAAGTGGGGAAGACAAGAAGTGTTTCAGCGATTTTTTTAGCTTCTTGGTATTGGAAGTTTTTTTCTAATTCAATAAGATTTGTCAGCATTTTTTCGCCAAGCAAAAGCACTTTTTTGTATAAATCTGTTTCGCGTAAAAAGGAAAATTGGAAAGTCAGAGAAAAGTATTCTTTGAAGTTTTGATTCTTGATGAGATTGTCAGCTTTTGCAAAAATATCGGAGTTTCTAAGGAGTTGAATGATGAGCTCTTTTTTGGGAGTATTTTCAAAGGGTGCAAGGTATTGTTCGGCTAACTTTTGATTGAGCTTGGCGTTTTCAATTAGCAGTTTTTTGGCATTAAAAAACGTTTTATTCCAAATGTTTTCTAGCTTTTCATAGGCTTGGGTTTTGACTAAAAATTTCGTGGTTTTTAGCATTTCATAGGCTTTAGCATAGTCCTTTTTTTCGATGAGTTCTAAGAAGGTTTTGACGCCGTCTTTTTGAGAGAGGTAGAAATCAAATTCGTTTTTTTTGGGTTGTGAGACTACAAAGGGTGCGGTGATTTCAATGGCTTTGTCGATTTCATCGTGGTTTAAAAGTGTAATGGCTTGATTTAAAATATCAGGCCACACTTCATCAAAGACTTTGGTTAGCGGGTGTATGCTTAAAAAGACATTTTTTTCAATCGCCTCGCGCGCCCTTTTGTAGTCTTTGATAGCTAGAGCGTCTTTTAGCTCCTCTCTACCCTCATTGTAATCAAAAATAAGCAAAGCCCCATCAATACAGCCAAGATATAAAAATCCATGACAAAAGGTAAGAGAGGCAATTCCAGCATGTTCTGTTTTGATTTCCATAACTTTAGAATTGTCTTTGAGTGAGAGAATGTAAAGCATGTCAGAGCGAGTGCCAATGAGGGCATAATTTTCTTCCTCATCAAGGGCAATGCTTGTAGGCCAAAAGGCAAAAAGGTATTCTTGAGAAAGGATTTTGCCTTCTTTGAGGCTAAAGATAAGACTAGAATTGTTTCGTAAAACAAGGAGTAATTTCTCATCATTGTCAAAAAAGCAAGAATCTTCTACAACATCGTTAGTGACAAAGTTAAAAGCAATTTTGTGCCGCAAAATGTCAAAAACCATTGTGAATTTATCAAACCCGCTAATGGCGATAAATTCATTGCTTTTTGAAAAGCGAATGGTGGAGATATAATCAGAACGCGCTAGAAGTGAGGCAGTGAGCAAGAAATCTTCGCCTTCATACAAAAATACCTTGCCATCTTGTCCGCCGGTTGCGAAGTATTGCCCATCGCTTGAAAAGCTACAAGATTCAATGTCGCCATCATGGTTATCAAGAGTGGCGACATGCTTAATCTTAGAATCATCTAGTTTCACAATTAGAGTTTTTTTCTCCCCTATTAAAGGGATACAAAAATACGCATTAGGCGAGATTCCAAAAGCGTGGGAATAGCGATGAGGTGGTTCTATGTCTTTGATAACTTGAAAATTAGCTATGGCTTTTAAATCTTGACTGATTGTGGTAATGTAAAAAGTATTGTCAATACAAAAGATTGAATCTTTATAGGGTGCAATAGAGAGGATACTTCCTTGTAGTTGATGGGTTGCTTTTGGAATTGCCATTAAACCTTCACTTTTTGTTTTTATTTTAGCATATTTTTAATAAAAGCCTTATGGAATCACAATATCCTTGATATAAACTGCTTCCACACCACTTTTTTGGAGGTATTCAGAGGCATTTTTGAGGGCTAGAATCGTCTCTTTGTGAGGGTGTCCTATGGCAATGGCATAGCCCTTTGCCTTAGCAATTTCAATGGTTTTGATGAGGTTTTGTGTGATTTTGGTAATATCAAGCTCATTATCTAAAAAAATATCGCGTTCCAAAAAAGGCGTGTTTTGGCAGGGATTGAGTGGGGTTATGGGGTGATTTTGGTAGTGGAGGGCGGTTTTGGTTTTTGGAGTGGTGCGAGAATCCACAAAAGTGATTCCCTTTTCATTGAGTGTGGTGAGAAGATTCTCCATGGCTTGTAAGTTTTGGGTGAATTTGCTTCCGGTGTGGTTGTTAAGATAAGTGAGGTTTGGGAAGTCTTTTTTGATAGCTTTAATCCTATCTTGAATAGTTTGCTTAGAATCATGGCTAAAAAGCCAAGAATGCTCTTTTTGGTAGAAATTTAGCGCTTCAAGTGGCAAATGCACCATATAAAAAGGGGTGGTTGCTGCGATGTTGGGTGTGTTTTTGGAAATAGGGGTTTTTGGGAAAAAAGAGGGTGTGACTTTGTAGGGGATTTCCTGCACTCTGCGGTATTGTTCGAGGTTGCTAATATCATCGATGATAATGGCAAGTTGGGGATTGGATTTTGGGCAAAGTTTGGCTTTTTGGGATTGTGATTCTGGGCTGTTTTGTGGGGTGGAATGAAGTTGCAAATTGTTTAAAGACTGCAAAGGTTGAAGGGGGTTTTGGGAATGTAAGGAAGGTAGAGAAGATTCTACTGGCTCTTTTTGTGGGGTGGGGTCTTGTGGAGTTTGTTGGGGTTGCAGGGGTGATTGGGCGGTGGGAATTGAGTTATTTTGTGGGTATTGTTGTGTGAGGGTGGGGAGATTTTCTTTTAAAAAATCAAGATTTTTTTGGATTAGTAGATTATTGGTTTGCTTGGGGTTTGGTTTTGATTCTTCGATGGTTTGGTTTTTTGGGGTGGTTGGAGTGGATTTTTGGGTGGGGATAAAGTTAAAAACCAATAGCACAAGTAAAAGCGCCATGATTCCTAGGGTAATGGGCTTTATTTTGTCCATTTGAAATTATTTTTCGAGTAAAATTTCTACTTCAAGGGTGTTAAAATCTCGATTAGAATCGGTTTTAATATCGATTTTTTGAGCTTTGGTGTATTTTTTGATAACCTCTAGGATTTCTTGCTTCATAGCTTCCATATAAGGCACATTAATTGTGCGTTCATGAGCCAACATAAGTGTTAAGCGATTTTTAGCTTCTTGAGCAGAATTTCTTTTGTTTCCAATGATTTTGTCTAGCAAACTCATGAGAATAGCCTCCCAAAAAACCCTTTTTTAAGCTTTAGTTCTAAATAAGGCACTTCCTCGCCTAAAATTCGCCTAGTAATGTTTCTGTAAGCTTGGCTAGAGAGGGAGTTTCCATAGATAACAGGTTCGCCTGTGTTGGTAGAAGAGATGATTTTTTCGTCTTCTGGGACAATACCAATAAGAGGCAAAGAGAGAATTTTTAAGACATCATCAACGCTTAACATTTCGCCTTTTTCGACCATTTCTGGCTTTAAGCGATTGATGATAATATGTTTTTTGACCTCTTGTCCCATTTGTGCCTTTTTGCTTTTGGCATCGATGATTCCAATCACTCTATCAGCATCTCTAACGCTTGAAACTTCAGGAGTAGAGACGACAAGCGCTTCATCGGCTAAAAAAATAGAATGCTCAAAGCCACTTTCGATTCCAGCAGGTGAATCAAGTAGGATATATTCAAACTCTTCTTTGAGTTTTTCGATAAGTTTAGCGACTTTTTCTTTATCTAGGACATTTTTATCTTTACTTTGTGAAGCGGGTAAAAAGTAAAGATTCTTTGCCTTTTTATCATTAATGAGGGCTTGAGAGAGATTGCACTCACCCTCCATGACATTCACAATATCATATACGATTCGGTTTTCTAGCCCTAAAATCATATCAAGATTCCTAAGCCCAATATCAAAATCGACTGCCACGACTTTTTTACCAGCATTTGCTAAACCAACTGCGAGATTTGCTGTTGTGGTGGATTTCCCTACGCCACCTTTCCCAGAAGTAATAGTAATAATGGTCCCACTCAAAATAACGCCTTCTTTGAAACTAAAATAAATTTTGCTATTTTATCAAAATATTGTTTAAAAAGGATTAAAATAAAGAGTGGGTTTTGATAGTTTGGCTAAGTTTTTTTAGATGATAGCTTTTGCGGTGTTCTTTGCAGTAGCCAAATTCCAAAATTGCCTTTATGTGAGCTTGTGTGCCATAGCCTTTGTGGGATTTGAATCCATATTGTGGGTAGAGAGAATCTAGCTTTAGGCTTTCTTTGTCTTTTGCGTGTTTGGCTAAAATACTTGCAGCGCTAATGGCAGAAACTTTAGAATCGCCTTTAATTAAGGTTTGCAAGGTAGGGATTCCAAAATTGCAGTTGCCATCAAAAAGATAATAGGGGGCTTTGAGGTGGGTTAGAATCTCTTGTAAAGATTCTTTTAAACAGAGGCTTAAGCCTTTTGTGTCAATTTCTTGTGCGGTTTTAGAGACGAGGTGGAATTGGGTATGTTGTTTGATTTGTGGGGCGAGAGTGTTGCGGATTTGGGGTGAAAGTTTTTTAGAATCTTGGAGCTGGTTTAAAAGGTTTTTAGGAAATGATTCCCCTAAAATCACTCCGCACACAAAAAGCGAGCCGCCCACACAGCCTCTACCAGCTTCATCAATCCCACAGATTTCCCATGAGTTATGCGCAGAGTCTTGGGCTCTGCTGTGTGCAGATTGGGAGGTAAAGTCGGACAATGAGGCGGCAAAGAGGTTATTTGGATTCAAGGATATGTTTTAGCACTTCTTGAAAATTTTCTACGGGGAGGATTTCTAGCCCCCTTTTGACTTCTTCTGGAATATCCTCTAAGTCGCGTTCAAAATTCTTTTTAGGGATTAGTGCCGTTTTGATTTCAGATTTAAGGGCTGCGGTGAGTTTTTCTTGCAAGCCGCCGATAGCAAGGATTTTGCCCCTTAAAGTTAATTCGCCTGTCATGGCAATAGAGCTTTTAATGGCGCGGTTAGAAAAAACTGACGCAATCGCGCTTGCAATGGCGATTCCCGCGCTTGGTCCATCTTTTGGTGTGGCACCCTCTGGCACATGCAAATGCACATCAAAGCGATTGTAAATTTCACTTGAATCAAGCTGTATTTTCTCGTTCTTTTCTTTGGGGGAGAGTGGAATGAGACTTTTGTCGATTTTGAGCTGTTGGCTATCAATGAGGGATTTGACATGGGAATAAGCAATTTTTGCGCTTTCTTTCATCACATCGCCTAGATTGCCTGTCAAATGCAATCCGCCCTTGCCTTTAATTTTTAAGGCTTCGATTTTTAAAACATCGCCACCCACGCTAGTCCAAGCAAGTCCATTGACTAAGCCGATTTCATTTTTGGTGTTAGCATTTTCAAATTCAAAGACGACTTTGTCAAGGTAAGATGGGAGATTTTTGCCTGTGATAGTGATTTTTGTTGGTGGATTTTGCAGGATTTCTTTAGCAACTTTACGCAAAATTTCAGCAATTCTGCGTCTTAGGTTCCTAACCCCCGCTTCCCTTGTGTATTTTTCGACAAGATTCTTAACTGCTTGGGTGTTGAAGCTCACTTCGTTATTTTGTAAGCCATGCTTTTTTAACTCTTGGGGAATGAGGTATTTTTTAGCAATTTGTTCTTTTTGGTAAGGGGTGTAGCTATTAATGTTAATAAACTCCATTCTATCGCGCAAAGGTGCTGGAATTGCCCCAATGTCATTAGCTGTGGCGATAAAAATCACTTGAGATAAATCAAGGTCAAAATTAGTGTAATAATCTCTAAATTCTTTGTTTTGTTCCGGGTCTAGAATCTCTAAAAGCACCGAAGAAGGGTCGCCGCGAAAAGAATGGTGAATCTTGTCAATCTCGTCTAAAACCACCACGGGATTCATTTCTTTAGCATCAATCAAGCCTTGCACGATTCTACCCGGCATTGCACCAATATAAGTGCGGCGGTGCCCACGTAATTCATTGACATCTTCTAGCCCACCTAGTGCGATTCTTATAAGTTTTCGCTTAAGGGCGGTTGCAATAGAGTTTGCAAGGCTTGTCTTGCCCACACCCGGAGGTCCATAAAAGCATAGAATCGCACCTTTGTTTTCACTATTATCTTTGCCTCTTAAAGCTAAAAGTTCGCGCACAGCAAAATATTCTGTAATGCGTTCTTTGGGCTTTTTTAGTCCATAGTGGTCTTTGTCAAGCTGCTTTTGCACTTCTTGGATTTTTAGTTGTTTTTTGGAGTAAATCCCAAAAGGAATGTCTAAAACAAGCTCAATGTAGTTTTGTAAGAGGTTCGCATCAGCGCTATCTTGGTGCATACGCGAGAGTTTGTTGATTTGCTTGTTGATTTCTTTGTAGGCATTTTTACTCATCACATTTTTTAGTTTTTCAAGCTTTTGTCGGTATTCTTGCAGCTCGGTGTCTTTATTATCACCGCCAAGCTCTTTTTGAATCTGTCTTAATTGCTCTTTTAGAAAATATTCTTTATTGACTTTTTCCATTTGGAAATTGACTTTATTTTTGATTTCCTTTTGAATCTGTTGGGCTTTGATTTCCTCTAAAATAATGTCAATTAAAGTTAGTAACCTCTCTTCTGGGTCGTCTTCTTTGAAGATTTTATAGACTTGGTCTTTTTTGAGACGCACCGCACTTGCAATTAAATCTGCAGCACGATTGGGATCCATAGTCTCATTAATACTTCTTAGTAGGTCTTGGGAGAAGTTTTGGGAGATGCTATAAAGGGTGCGTAACTTTTCTTTAAGCACAGAGAGAATAGCTTCGATTCGACTTGCATCAAAGCTTTTAGAAACAATAGGGTGAATTTCCCCTACAAGTGGAGATTTGGAAGTGAGATTTGCAATACTGCCACGGCTTAGCCCTTGAAAGAGAATCTTCACGCGTCCATCAGGCAGTGCAACCCGCCGCATAATCGTGCCAATAACGCCAACATCATAAAAGGATTCTTCACCCTCTTCTTCATCTTTGGATTTGATTGCAGTGATGAAAATGAGTTTATCTTCACTTTGCATTGCAAGATTAATAGCTTTGAGGCTTTCTTCATCATTGACAAAAAGCGGTGCTATCATAAAAGGATACAAAAACATATCCTCTTCTAAAATAATGGGTAAATCTTTTGGAAAAGTTCCATAACGTTCTAATTGCATTAATTTATCCTACCATTCGAAAATTTTTTGATACCAAGGCGACCCGGCTTCTTTATAAAAGACATCTTTTATCCACGCATTTTCATTGATTTTTTGCTGGTAATATTCTGCAGCTTGCGTCTTGTCTTTTTTGTTATAGAGCTTGATGATTTCTTTATTTAAACTTAGATTAGCAAGCTCTAGCTTTAAAAGCATGGTATCCACAACAGGGCGATAGCGAGAAAAGGGGTATTTTTGGCTAAAGTCCTGTGCGTCTTTAATGGATTTTGCTAAAAGCTGCTGGTCACGAAACTGTTTAGCAAAAGCAAAATAATTAGCTTGAAGCTTTAAAAAGTTAATAAAATCAATATTTTGTTCATTCCCAAAACGTTTGGTGTATTCCTCAAAATAAAATGCCGCTAAGAGATATTCCTCTTCTTGCATGTGTGCACGTCCTAAAATTAGCATTGCCTCACTTAATAATGGAGAGTGTAAATGCTCACTTTGGAGTGAGGTGAAGTAGCTATCGGCTTTTTCTAAGTCTCCATTGCGGATTTCTTTTAGCATATTTTGATACCAATAATCTGCGGGTTTATTGACTTCATCAAGCGCCAATCCGCTATTGTTTTTTGAAGAACAAGCATTAAAGAGGATTAAAAAACCAATTCCTATAAGAAAGATTCGAATAATTTTTACCACTAATTCCCTTTTAAATTTTGGAGTTTTTGGCTTTAAAAATCTTAAAAATAAGCCTCATATTAATCATTTCGAGGTTAATATTAATATGAGGTTATTGATTCTTAAAGTAAACTTTAATGAGGGTAATTATAGCGGATTTATGATGTAACTTTAATAAAATTGCATTGATTTTTTGCTTTTATTGCGATAGAATTAAGCTTTAAATTTTAGAAATTGGGGCTTTTTGGGTGGATTTGCTAGATAGAAGCCAAAAAAGCCAGTTTTTGTTATTTTTAAGAAGGATTAGGTAATGGAATTTGAAGTAAAATCCCCGATTCTAGGTTTTGAGCATATCCAAAAGATGAAATTAGAAAAGGTCTCTAAGGACGATGATACCTTTATGCAGTTAAAGAGCTGCGAGAATGACGGCATTTCTTTTACTTTGGTCAATCCTTATTCCATGCGGAATGATTATGAATTTGAAGTCCCCTCTCCGATAAAAGCGCTTTTAGAGCTCAAGGGAAAAACGAATATTGACCCACAAAATTCCAAGCTTGTAACATTAAATATCGTTTGCATCCGAGAGCCTATTGAAGAATCAAGCGTGAATTTTCTAGCGCCAGTGTTATTTAATTTTGAAAATCTCACAATGGCGCAGGTGGTTTTAGAAAATTTCAAATACGAAAATTTTGGACTTTCAGAACCAATTTCAAAGTTTTTTGACTTCAGCAAAACGAACCAAGAATGAAAAATTTGATTATTTTAGGTTATGGCAAAATGGCAAGGGCTCTAGCCCTTGGATTAAAAGATAAATTTCATCTTCAAATAGCGGGCAGAAACTCACAAAAGATTCATGAATTTTGCGAGGATTTGCAACTCACTCCATTACCACAAAAAGACAATTTCATCAATGTGCAAAATCAAGAAGTTTTGCTTTGTGTGAAGCCTTATGCGCTTGGGGCTTTTAAGTTTGTTGGCAAAGCAGAATGTGTGTATTCGATTTTAAATGCCACAGCTTTGGAGGCTTTGAGGGCAAGTATAGAATCAAAGGGCTTTATCCGTGCAATGCCTAATGTTGCAGCAAGTGTGGGGAAGTCTATCACAACTTTATGCGGTGATGAATCGTATAAGAAAAGAGCGGTTGAGATTTTTAATGCCATTGGGAAGAGCGTTTGGATTGAAGAAAAAATGATGCCAACGGCTGCAGCACTTGGGGGTTGTGCGCCGGCATTTTTAGCTATGGTGGCTGAATCGCTTATTGATTCTGGGGTGGTTAATGGGCTGACGCGTGAGCAATCAAAAGAGATTGTAGAAGGGCTTTTTGAGGGTTTTGGGGAGCTACTACAAACCACGCACCCTGCGTTGCTAAAAGAGAGCGTGATGAGTCCGGGGGGTTCAACAGCACAAGGGGTGGCGAGCTTGGAGAAAAATGCCCTAAGAAATGCTTTTTTT
>CALVAF010000104.1 GCA_944325475.1 uncultured Helicobacter sp. | reverse complement strand
AAAAATGATGATTTAAAGCAAGCTGTCATTAGCAGAATCCCACAAGGTGATGGGCGGTTAAGCATTTATTCTCAAGGGGATTTTGAAGATTTATGCCGTGGTCCTCATTTGCCAACTTTGAAGCTTTTAAATGCTTTTAAACTTACTAAAATTGCTGGAGCCTATTTAGGTGGTGATGAAAAAGCAGAAATGCTTGTGCGAATCTATGGAATCGCATTTGCGGACAAAGAAAGCCTTAATCAATATTTGCGTCAAATGGAAGAGGCTAAAAAACGTGACCACAGAAAAGTCGGCACAGAGATGGAGCTTTTTACCTTTGATGAGGAAATTGGTGCAGGATTGCCTATTTGGCTGCCTAAAGGTGCGCGTTTGCGTAGGAATCTTGAAAATCTCCTTACTCAAGCTTTGATAAATAGAGGTTATGAGCCTGTTAGAGGACCGGAGATTCTCAAAAGTGCGGTGTGGAAGACAAGTGGGCATTATGCAAATTATGGCGAAAATATGTATTTTACAACCATTGATGAAGTGGAGTATGGAATTAAGCCTATGAATTGTGTTGGGCATATCAAGGTTTATCAAAGCGCTTTGCGAAGTTATCGGGATTTGCCTTTACGGTTTTATGAATATGGTGTGGTGCATCGGCATGAGAAGAGTGGTGTTTTGCATGGGCTTTTACGTGTGAGGGAATTTACTCAAGATGACGCCCATATCTTTTGTCGTCCAAGTCAAATTGGGATTGAGGTAGAGAGCATTATTGACTTTACTAAAAAGATTATGGATTCTTTTAACTTTAACTATGAAATGGAAATCTCCACGCGCCCGGAGAAATCTATCGGTAGCGATGAGGTTTGGGAGCAAGCCACACAGGCTTTAAAAAATGCATTAGAGACTTGTGGAATCCCTTATAGGATTGATGAGGGTGGTGGGGCATTTTATGGTCCTAAAATTGATATTAAAATCACCGATGCAATTCGTAGAAAATGGCAGTGTGGGACGATTCAGATTGATATGAATTTGCCGGAGCGATTCAAGCTAGAATACACCGATGAAAACAATTCCGCACAACAGCCTGTGATGATTCATCGGGCGATTTTGGGAAGCTTTGAGCGATTTATAGCGATTTTAACTGAGCATTTTGGGGGAGAGTTTCCTTTTTTTATTGCACCCACACAAATCATCATTATCCCACTTGGAGACTCCCAAGAATCTTATGCCAAAGAGCTACGCAATGTGCTTTTAAGTGTAGGTGTGTATGCAGAGATTGATAGTAAAAATGAAACACTTAACAAACGCATTAGAAATGCCGAGAAACAAAGAGTGCCGATGATTATCGTGCTAGGGGCTAAAGAGCAAGAAGGGAGAATTGTTGCAATCCGAGACAGAAGGGAGAAGCAACAAACTACCATGGGATTTGATGAGTTTATTAAATTTTCAAAGGAGAAAATGCGTGAGGTTAGCTTTTGAGTAAAAATATTGATGTAGTCCTCAATGAGGAGATTGATTTTCCAGAGATTCGTTGTGTGGGTGATGATGGTGAGCAATATGGCTTAATAAGTTCTGATGAAGCATTAAAAATTGCAGAAAGCAAGGGGCTGGATTTGGTGCTAATCGCCCCAGATGCTAAGCCTCCAGTGTGCAAAATTATGGATTATGGGAAGTTCCGCTACCAGCAAGAAAAGAAGCAAAAAGAGGCAAAAAAGAAACAAAAGCAGATTGAAATTAAAGAAATCAAGCTTTCTGTAAAGATTGCAAGGAATGATATTAATTATAAAGTCAAGCATGCTAGGGAGTTTTTGAAAGAAAACAAGCATGTGCGATTTCGCGTGTTTTTGCGAGGTAGGGAAGTCAGTGAGCCCCAAGTAGGCTTTGAAGTGTTAAACAAAGTTGCTGCAATGCTAGAAGATGTGGCTAATATTGATAGAGATTACAAAGTTGAGGGTCGCTATGTTAATATGCTAGTGACACCAAAAAAATAAATCTTATGAAAGGAGTAAAGTAATGCCAAAGATGAAAACAAATCGCGGTGCCGCAAAAAGATTCAAGCTTAAGAAGAATCTCATTAAACGTGGTTCAGCTTTTAAAAGTCATATTTTAACCAAAAAGCGTCCAAGAAGAATTGCAAATCTTAACGCACCTAAATATGTTCATAGTGCTAATAGCGAATCAGTTAAAAAAATGCTTTGTATGGCGTAAGTTAAAGTTTCATACATTTTAGAGTATGTCATTCCCCTAAATTAGGGCAAGTTTGGTAGCAATACCACACCACATTATGGTAAAGGAAACAAAATGGCAAGAGTAAAAACAGGAGTCGTTAGAAGGCGACGACATAAAAAAGTTTTAAAACTAGCACGTGGATTTTATAGTGCAAGACACAAGCATTTCAGGAAAGCAAAAGAGCAATTAGAAAGAAGTTTGTGCTATGCTTTCCGTGATAGAAAGCAAAAAAAGAGAGACTTTAGAAAGCTTTGGATTGTTAGGATTAATGCTGCTTGCAGAATCAATGCAATTAGTTATTCTAGATTTATGTTTGGTTTAAAAAAGGCTGGAATTACATTGGATAGAAAAATTTTAGCAGACATTGCAATGAATGAGCCACAAAGCTTTGCAAAAATTGTAGAAACCGCTAAGCAGGCTTTATAAAATGTAAGGATTCTCTTTGGGAATCCTTTCAATTAGGTTATAATGCGAAAGCTTAATTTAAAGGATTCTTATGAGTAAGAAATTTTTGCTAACAGCTGCATTTTTATCCACCTCGCTTTTTGCTTCAGAGATGCTTATTAAGCAAAACTTAAGTATTGTAGCCAAAATCCCATCCACAACTTTTTTATCGACTATCCAAGTCCTAGGTAGCGACAAACTTCAAAAACAAAAAAGCTTGTCTTTAGAAGATAAAAACGCCATAATCAGAACTTACAATACTCTCAATGACTTTGTCAAAAATAGCGCGATTTGTAAAGGTGGTAGCTTTAGTATCACGCCTTTGTATGAATATAAAAATGGTAAGAAAGACCAAGTGGGCTTTGAGAGTTCATATCACCTTGATTGCAAATTTAAAGAAGAATCAAAAGGTGATTTTAATGCCATTTTAGACTTCATAGAGAGGGAAACACAAAAAAATTCCTACTTGCTTTTTCCTATACCAAGAATCAACAAAAACATCACTCAAGATGATTTAAGAGAGATTGAGAGCAAACTCAATGAAGACCTTATCAAAAAAGCAAATAAAAGGGCTAAGGAATACTCTAAAATTACAAACAAAAAATGTATGATAAAAGAAATTAACCTTGGCGAAGATTCAACATCAGCCCCTATCTTACATAGAGCTGCACTCACATCGGCTAAGAGTGTTGATAATGTATTAGAGGATATTACAATGCCAAGGGCAAAGGATTTTGAAAAAACAGCACATGCCAAAGTCATTTTTAGCTGCAAATAAATAGGAGATATGTGAAAAGGCAAGGCTAAGGAAGTGGAGTGCTTACTTAGTCTCTTCTTCCTTTGCGTATTTGTTTTTATCCCAACCACCGCCAAAGGCTTTGTAAATATTAATCACAGATGAAAGATTTTCAAGATTAGCGCTTTGCAAAGTTAGCTCGGCTGCAAAAAGATTGCTTTGTGTTGATAAGACTTCAAGATAATTAGTGTAGCCTTCTTTGTAGCGTAATTCTGCTAAAACTAAAGTCCTTCTTAGCGCTTCTACCTGTTCATTAAGACTGTTTAGTCGCTCAAAGCTCATACTATAATTATACAAAGAATCGCGAACCTCGCCAAAAGCTTGCCTTAGTGTCTGTCCATAGGCTAGTAGCATTTCTCTATATTGTGATTTGCTTAGTTTGACATTTGCGCTGGTGCGTCCAAAGTCAATCACATTTGCCACAAAATTTCCGCCATAATTCCAAGTTGAAGTAGAATCGCGAAATAATTCATTGAGTTCAGGGCTAGCATAGCCAATAAGACCGGTTAGGGAAATCGTAGGGAAATATGCTGCCCTTGCTACACCAATAGAAAAGTTGGCAGCTTTGAGATTTTGTTCGGCAGCTTCAATATCGGGTCGTTGTTCTAAGAGTGTGGAAGGTAGCCCTACTGGCACTTTTGGAGCTTTGGGTAATATTTGGGATTGGGTTGGAAGTGTGACATCAAAAATCTCTTGTGGATCCCTGCCAAGCAGAATTAGTAATGAGGTTTGTGCGGCATTTCTCTCCATTAGCAAGCTTTGGAGCTGTGCTCTTACTGATGCCATTTCAGACTTTGCTTGCTGCATATCGATTTCTGAAATTTTCCCTGCTTCAAACTCTTTTTTGCGGTATTCATAGCTTTCTTCTCGGCTTGTTAATGTGTTTTGTGAGATTTGCACTTGATTATTAAGGGTTAAAATCCCAAAATAACTCTCCACCACATTAGCAATCAAGCTTAAACGAATCGTGTCTCGATTTGCCTTGCTTGCAAGCAAACTTGCATACGCGCTTCTATCGGTATCTCTGGCTTTACCCCACAAATCAAGTTCAAAGCTTAAAATTCCGCTTAAAGAGAAATCATTGTAATTCTTAAATTCTCCTTGTTTAGGATTTTCTTTGTTTCTAGTTGCTTCGCCTTGTATCGAGAGGGTGGGATACCTATTGCTTCTAGCATAGCTCCAAGAGCTTCTGGCTTGAGAAACTCGTTCCATTGCCACGGCTAAATCATAATTATTTTTCAAAGCCTCATCAACAATGTCATTAAGGTATTCATCATTAAAATCTTTCCACCAAGTTTGACTAATGGGCTCTTGAGAAGATTCTACGCCAAAATCTTGGGGTAGATTTGTTTTGGGCTGCTCATATTTGGGAGAAAGCGAACAGCTACTAATCAAAACCCCTAGACAAATCCAAATCCATATTGTCTTATTCATAATTTTTTCCTTAAGTTTGAAAGAAATTCGCCAAATCTTGCAAAATAAGTGTAAAAAAGCGGAATGAAAAAAATAGCAATGAAAGTTGCTGCCAACATTCCGCCAATGACGCCTGTCCCAATAGCATGTCGGCTAGCTGCCCCAGCACCGCTACTAATAGCAAGAGGTAAGACTCCAATGGTAAAGGCTAAAGAGGTCATTACAATAGGGCGGAATCGCAATCGTGCTGCTTCTATTGCAGAATCATAAATGTTTTTGCCATGCTTTTCACGCGCTTCTATTGCAAATTCAATAATTAAAATCGCATTTTTGGCTGCTAGGGCAATGAGCATTACAAGCCCAATTTGGAAGTAAATGTCATTGTTTAATCCTCTAAGCCAAGTTGCCAAAAATGCTCCAAACACTGCAAATGGTACGGCGGTCAAAACCGCTAGAGGCATGAGCCACCGCTCATATTGTGCTGCTAGAATCAAAAACACAAAGATAAGACCAAAAATAAATGTCATCTTCCCTGTCCCACTGGCATTTTTCTCTTGATAAGAGCTGCCTGAGAAAGCCACTGAATAGCCTTGTGGCAATACTTGATTTGCCACTTCCTCTATGGCTTTTAGCGCACTTCCTGAAGAGTAACCTTGTGCGATATCACCTATAAGTTTTGCTGCTGGGAAAAGATTGAATCGCTCTAGCACATCGGGTCCAATTACCCTCTCAAAAGTGACTAGAGAGCTAATGGGAATGAGATCGCCATTGTTGGAGCGCACAAAAACATCACGCAAATTATCCGGCGATTCCCTAAAAGCCCCTTCTGATTGCATATTTACTTTAAAAGTCCTGCCATAGAGGTTAAAATCATTAACATAATAAGCCCCAAAAGTCGCTTGAAGGGTTGTAAATACATCATCAATATTCACGCCAAGTGATTTTGCCTTTTGCCTATCAAGATTCACATTGTATTGTGGAATATCTATGCTCAAAGTTGTCCTCACACCTGTAAGTTCTGGACGCTTTTGGGCTTCTTCTAAAACCTTTTGTGTGTATTTTTGTAAATCTTGAATAGAACCTCCTGTGCGGTTTTGGATATACATCTCAAAGCCATCGGTTAAGCTAAGTCCCATGATAGGCGGTGGATTGAGGGCAAAAATATTCGCATTAGGGTTTTGCATAAGCTGCTCGGTAAATGTTTGGGCTAGTATTTGGGATTTTTGATTTTCGTCTTTTCGTAAATTCCAATCTTTAAGTCTTACAAAAGCCGTCCCACCAAAAGTCCTCACTGCGCTTGAGAGGATATCATAGCCTGCTAATACCATAACGGCTTCCACATTAGGATTGTTACGAATCGTGCTTTCTGCAAAAGTTGCTGTATCTGTTGTTTTACTAAGTGCTGTTGCGGGTGGAAGACTCATAGAAACAAGTAGGGTTCCTTTGTCTTCTGCTGGCACAAGCCCTGTGGGGATGCGTGTGTATAAGCCATAAGTCACGGCAATTAGGATCATAAATAAAATCACATAAAAGGCGCCACGTCTGATGGTATGGGCGACTTTGTCGGTGAATTGGTGGGTAAGCCATTCAAAAAAATCATTAAACTTTTTGACAATCCAAAAGGGCTTGGGTCTGGTATCTTTTAAAATAGAAACGCAAAGGGCTGGAGTAAGCGTTAAAGCCACAAATCCAGAAATCACAACCGAAATAACAATTGTGATAGCAAATTGCTTGTAAATCTCTCCGCTAAAGCCTCCGATAAAAGCAATGGGAATAAACACTGCTGATAATACCAAAACAATTGCCACAACCGGGCTTGCTATCTCTTCCATTGCTTTAATGGTAGCATCTTTGACTGAGAGATTTTCCTCATGAATGAGCCTCTCGACATTTTCAATCACGATAATTGCATCATCAACAACGATTCCAATGGCAAGAATCAGCCCAAAAAGTGTTAAGAGGTTAATTGAAAATCCAAGTAAATACATTCCTGCAAAAGCCCCAATAATCGACACAGGAATCGCAAGCACCGGAATAATTGTTGCTCTGAAATTTTGCAAAAAGAAATAAATAACGATGATAACTAGCACAATAGCTTCAGCGAAAGTTTTAATCACTTCTTTGATAGACACATTCACAAATGCAGTTGTGTCATAAGGAATGGCATATTGTAGCCCTTCTGGGAAGCTGTGGGAAAGCTCTTCAAGCTTCTTTGTCACCCCTTCAGCAACATTCAAAGCATTTGCCCCGGGTTGTAAAAACAAACCAAAAGCAACGGCTGGACGCCCATTATAAAAGGCATTGACACTATAATCTTCTGCACCTAGCTCCACTCGGGCTAAATCTTTTAAGAGTAAAGAAGAACCATCGGGATTGGTGCGCACAAGGATATTTTCAAATTCTTGTGGAGTGGTGAATCGCCCCTGCGTGGTTACTGTGTAGGTGAAATCCAAATCCTTTCTAATTGGTTCTTGTCCGAAGAATCCTGCAGCAAACTGCGAGTTTTGCTCTTGAACAAGCGCGATGACTTCAGAGGGAGTGAGATTGTATTTGGTGAGCTTATCAGGAGAGAGCCAAATGCGCATCGAGTATTCTTGACTCCTAAAAAGTGATGCATCACCAACACCTGCAACCCTTTTTAACTCCTCTAAAATATTAATAGAAGCATAGTTTGCAATAAAAATCCTATCATGAGCTGGAGAATCTGAAAAAAGCGAATAAACTGCTAGAAACGTTGAAGAACGTTTATTCACCGTTACGCCTTGTCTTTGCACTTCTTGAGGTAGAGAGTTTATAACGGCTTGGACACGGTTATTGACATTGATAGTTGCTTGGTCAGGATCTGTTTCGTTGGTGAAATAAATATTGATATTCAAACTCCCACTAGAAGTAGAGGAAGACTGCATATAAATCATTCCTTCCACACCATTAATGCTATTTTCCAAAACACTCGCAACGCTTGAAGAAATCACTTCTGCACTTGCGCCCGGATAAGTTGCTTGCACCACGACTTGTGGCGGGGTAACTTGTGGGTATTCTTCAACTGCAAGCGACCTCATTGATAATCCTCCGGCAATCACAATGATAATTGACATTACCATTGCTAAAACTGGGCGATTGATAAAAAACTTAGAAAACATTTTCTTCCTTTTTTATTGTGCTTGTGGGTTTGTGATATTCACAGGGACTCCCGGACGCAATTTCACAAGCTGATTGGTGATGATAACATCGCCCTCTTGCAGCCCGGATTGGACCAAGAAGCTATTGCCTACGCTTTGCCCTAAGGTGATTCTTGTTTGGGCTGCTTTGCCATCGACAACTTTATACACATAGCTTCCTTGTGCGTCTTGTAGTAATGCAGCTTGTGGAATTGTAATTGTGTCTTTAGCTACCAAGCCTTCAAGTCTGATTCGAGAAAATTCCCCCGGAATCAAAAGAAAATCTTTATTTTCCACTACCGCTCTTGCTTGAATTGTTGCTGTGCTTGTATCGATCACGCTATCGATGAAATCTAATTTTCCCTCTTTGTCCAATACATTTCCATTTGGCAGCACATAATAAACTTTTAGATTGTCTTGATTAAGCGTCCTTAAGAAATAATAATCCTTGCTTGGAATTGAAAATCTCGCATCAATTGGGTCAAGCTGTGTGATAGTCACAAGGGCGTTGTTATTTGAAGTGGAACCTACGAGATTCCCCAAATCATAGTTAGTTAGGCTTGTTTTCCCTGTCGCTGTTGCCACCACATCAGTATAACCCAAATCAATCAAAGCATTATCTAAATTTGCCTTGGCATTAGCAACGCCTGCTTGGGCGTTTTCATAAGCTGACAAAGACTGGTCACGTTCTTTTGGGCTTAAGGCTTTTTGCTCAAATAGCTTTTTAGAACGTTCCCAATCTCTTGAGGCTTCCTTAAAAGTGGCTTGCGCTGAAATGAGTTGTGCTTTGGCGATATTGACATTGGCTTGGTATTTGGCTGGGTCGATTTTAAAGAGTTTCTGCCCTTTTTTCACCACATCGCCTTCGATGAAATTTTGTTCTAAAAGTGTCCCTTCTACTCTTGCATACACCTCTACTCTTTGTTGGCTTCTAAGTTGTGTGGGGTATTCAAAAGAAACGGGAGTGTCTTGCTTTTGCACCTGATAAGTGCTTACTGGAATCACGGTAGCTTGCTGTTGTGTTTGGGAATCTTTTTCTCCAAAGCACCCTGAAAACATAACTAAACTGCAAAATGTTCCTAAAAATATTTTGTGATAACTTTTCATTATCGCACTTCCTTAAAAAATTACTTTGATATGTAATCATAATTACACAAAATTTTAAAAGTTTTGTATTATAGTCTTTTTCTTTTAAAAGAAACTGAAGAAAGTAAAGGCATTCTGCCTTTTACCCTTGCTGTTTCGGTGCTTGTAATCTTCGTAAGATTAAGCTTTAAAGAGTGTATAATTGCTCTCTTTATCAAGCATGCCAATGCTG
>CALVAF010000103.1 GCA_944325475.1 uncultured Helicobacter sp. | reverse complement strand
ACCAATGAAAATGTCGATGCGTGGTTTTGTGGTTTTTCGCCGAGCATTGAAGCAGTAGTTTGGTATGGCAAAGATGATAACACAGCAATGGGTAGCGGAGAGTCAGGAGGAATTGCGCCGGCTTCTAGCTTTGCTTATTTTTTTGAGAGAATCTTGACAATCGAGCCCGGATTGGAAAGAAAGTTTGCGATTCCAGAGGGTGTGCGAAATCAGATTGTGGATGGTGAGATGATTTATTATACCGACAAATCGCCCTTGCGTTACAATCCAAGCCAGAATCAAAATGGGATTATTTTTTAATGAAAGATTTTTTTAAGAGACTTTATCCATATATTAGGGAATACAAGCTTTATTTTTTTTATGCCATTTTAGGGGTGATTATGGTTGCAGCTGCAAGCAGTGCAAGTGCGTATTTGGTGAAGCCAGTTTTAGATGAAATTTTTATTAAAAAAGATGTCACCATGCTGCAGATTCTACCTTTTTTAGTGGTTTTAGCATATTTTTCTAAAGGGCTTGGGGCTTATATCCAAACTTATTATATGAATTTCGTGGGACAGGATATTGTGAGGCAGCTTAAAGATGTTTTGTTAAAGAAAATCTTGACTTTTGAAATGGAGTTTTTCAACCGCTATCGTAATGGAGAGTTAATCTCAAGAATCACCGGGGATATTGGGGCGGTGCAGAGTGCGGTGTCTAATTATTTTATTGAGGGGATTAGAGAGAGTTTGACGATAGTGGGGCTTGTTGGCGTGGTGATTTATCAAAGTCCCGAATTAGCTTTTTATGGGCTTGTGGTGATGCCTTTAGCCCTTTATCCTATTGCGTTAATTGCAAGAAAAATGCGAAAAGCCTCTAAGAGAATGCAGGAAAAGAGTGCAGATCTTTATTCTAAGGCAATAGAAATTTTTAATAATATTGAGTTAATCAAGGCAAGTTCGGGTGAAAAAATAGAAAAAGAGGAGTTTTCAAAGTATAATCAAGATTTATTTAAACTTTCAATGAAAACGGTGCGTGTTTCAGAGCTGACCTCACCACTTATGGAAACTCTGGGTGCGATTGCAATTGCGGTGGTGATTGTTGTTGGCGGGCATAAAGTTATTAATGATGAGATTTCTGCTGGAGCATTTTTTTCTTTTGTAACGGCGCTTTTTATGCTTTATACTCCTTTTAAACGTATTAGTAGCCTTTATGCTAAAATCCAAATTGCTTTTGCTGCTGGAGAGAGAATCTTTGAAATGCTAGATAGAAAGGCTAAAATAAATGATGGTGCAAAGGAGCTTAAAGAGGAAGTTAGGGAGATTGTTTTTAGGGAGGTGGATTTGTTTTATGGAGAGAAGCAGGCATTAAGCAAAATCAATCTTAAAATTCACAAAGGAGAGAGCATTGCTTTAGTAGGGAGTAGCGGAGGAGGGAAGAGTTCGCTTGTGAATTTGCTTTTACGTTTGTATGAGCCAAATAGGGGAAGTGTAGAGATTAATGGACAGAATATTCAGGAATTTACCCAAGAGAGTTTGCGGGCAAAAGTGGCAGTTGTAACACAAAGAATTTTTATTTTTAATGATAGTATTGCAAAAAATATCGCTTATGGGAGTGTGGTGGATGAAGAAAGGATTAAAGAGGCGCTTTGCAGGGCTAGAATCTTAGATTATGTGCAGTCTTTGCCAGAGGGCATACACACGATTTTAGAAGAGTTTGGAGCTAATCTAAGCGGTGGGCAAAGGCAGAGAATTGCTATTGCGCGAGCGCTTTATAAGAATCCAGAAATTTTGATTTTAGATGAAGCCACTAGTGCGTTAGATAACAAGACAGAAGAAGAATTTAGAGACGCATTGAGTGAGGTGATTAAGGGAAGAATTGTGATTATTATCGCACATCGATTCTCTACGGTTTCTTTAGCTAGTATGATTTATTTTTTTCAAAATGGAAGAATCATCGCCCATGGCACCCAAGAAGAATTATCAAAAAATTGTGAATCTTTTAGGGAGTATTACAGGAATCTTTAAAAATTCTTATCCTAAATTGTGTTATAATATAGCTAAGATTTTAAATTTCAAATTAAGGCGATAAAATGTCAAACCTATCCAATGTCGATCAAATAACCAATCTCCATAGAAACAATGAATTGCAGCTTCTTTGTTTTTGCCTAGAAAAAGATAAAGATTTGTATGCGGTAAATGTTTTTAAGATTCGTGAAGTGGTGAAATATCGCGGAGAAATCACGATAGTTTCTCATGGGGGAAGTTCGCTAGTGGAGGGGTTAATCACAATTAGAGAATTGACTATTCCACTCATTGATTTGAAAAAATGGTTTTATTATGATTCAAGAGATAAAGCCAAGAATCTTGAGCCTTATGGAATCAAGCGAGAAGATGGCGATGATGAAGTGATTATGATTTGTGAGTTTTCTAAATGGACAGTTGGGGTTAAAATCTATGAAGCAGATAGAATCTTAAATAAAAAATGGACCGAAATTGAGCAAAGTGCAGGCATTGGAAATTCTGGGCTAAATAGTAAATTAGTTAGTCGGACGCGGTATTTTGATGGGCGTTTGGTGCAGGTGGTGGATATTGAAAAAATGTTGGTTGATGTGTTCCCATGGATTGAAGATGAAAAGAATGACGAGATTGATAGGATTAAACAAATTGTAAGTGATAATGAGGTGTTGTTAGCCGATGATTCGCCAAGTGTGATTAAAACTATGCAGAATATTCTTACTAAGCTTGGGGTAACTTACCGCACTTTTGTTAATGGACAGAAATTACTAGATTATATTTTTTCAGAGGATACAGATACTTCTAAAATAGGAATTATCATTACGGATTTAGAAATGCCCGGAGCAAGTGGATTTGAAGTCATTAAACAGGTGAAAAATAATCCTCTAACTGCTAATATTCCAGTTGTGGTTAATTCTTCTATGAGTGGAAGCAGCAACGAAGAAATGGCGCGTTCTTTGAAAGCTAATGAATTTATTTCCAAATCCAATCCAATCGAAGTGGAAGATGCATTGAGACGCTTTATGATTAAATAGCCTCTTTAGATTCTCTCCAAAGGGGTTTAAATCCTCTAAAATAAGAAATATGCAGATATATTGACTCAAATTAAATTTTTTACTCTCTTTAAGTATTATGATTTTTCCATATTAAAAATGTTTAAGCAATTTAATTTTTGGATTTGTTAAGTATGGGTAAATTGCTATGTGTGCTTCTAGCAAAGCCTTTGCAATGACGTGATTGAAATCATAAATGTTTATTTTTGGAATCTGAAAATTAAAATTTTCTTTATATTTCTCATCTTACTTGTTTTTTAAGAAAAGTTCGCTAATATTAAGGGGTAATTTTAATCATTTTCAAGGAAAATCAATGTCACATTTGGATATAGCACACTCTTATTTTGGCGTTTTTGTGATTTTTGTCTTTACCTTTGTAGCGTTTTTGGCAACCACATTTCTTTCGCGTTTTGTGGGGAGAAAACTTGCAAACAAAAACACACAAAAACTAAAGCTAGCCCCTTATGAATGTGGGCTAACACCCACCAAGCAGCCTAATCGAATCTCATCGCAATTTTACCTTATGGCTTTGTTGTTTATTTTGTTTGATATTGAGATTATTTTTATGTTTCCTTGGGCGGTGGATTTCAAGGTTTTGGGGGTTTTTGGGCTAGTAGAGATGTTTTTATTTACTTTGTTATTAACTATAGGATTTGTTTATGCTTGGAGAAAAGGAGCGTTACAATGGCAGAGCATGAAATAAATTATCTTAAAAGCGCTGGGCTTCCT
>CALVAF010000102.1 GCA_944325475.1 uncultured Helicobacter sp. | reverse complement strand
CTCATAAGCCGGAGGTCGGGGGTTCGAGTCCCCCCTTTGGTACCAAATGCGCTCATAGCTCAGCTGGATAGAGCAACGGCCTTCTAAGCCGTAGGTCAGAGGTTCGAATCCTCTTGGGCGTACCACTCTAAAACCATATCATTATCATTTTGTTACTTTTTATAAGTCAAATTAACCAAGAGTTAATGAAAGAACCAAAACTAAATCTGCAAATTTTATACTCATTTTATAAAAAAAAGATATGATTACAAACGTATTTTAAATAGAGGAGCAAATTTATGAAAAAGATTTTTTTAAGTCTTGTATTAGCAACAGGCTGTTTGATGGCAGCTGATGGAGCGACACTTTATAAAAAATGTATCGCTTGTCATGGCGCAAATGGAGAGAGAGTAGCACCCGGAAGTAAGGGTAATGTTAAAATTGGTGGCTTGGATAAAGATTATCTCATTACGCAATTAAAAGGTTATGCAGCTGGTACTGCTGATAATGGTGGTGCTAAGGCAATTATGTATGCCAATATGAAAAACTTCAAATTCACAGATGCAGATATTGAAGCAGTAGCAGACTACATTTCAAAACTTCCAAAACCTTAAGTTAATCCCCACTTTTGGGGATCAAATATGGCATATTTACAAATTAACTCTCATCATTTCTTGCATAATTATCGCGCGATTCTTCAAGCACTTGGCGCACACAATGCTTCCAAAATTGGAATTGTATTAAAAGACAATGCCTATGGGCATGGGCTAAAAGAAATCGCACAGTTAGCAAAAGAAGCTGGAATCACAACTTGTTTTGTTAAAAATACCAAAGAAGCTTTAGAAATTGCTATGATGTTTCAACATATTACAATCCTTTATCCTCAAAGCTTGGAGGATACAGAGGCATTGCAGGAGTGTCTAAAGCGGAAAAATATTTATTTTTGCCTCTCTAGTTTGGAGGCATTAAGACTTTATCCTAAGGGCGCTAGAATCGAGCTAGAAGTGAATTCTGGCATGAATCGCAATGGAATCCAACCCCAAAGCTTAAAAGAAGCTTTTGAAGTGATTTGCCAAAAGGGCTTGGAGTTAGTAGGAGTGTTTAGCCACAATGGTTTTGGCGATGATTTTGGGAGTGAGTTTTATGCGCAAAATCATGAATTTTTAGAGATTAAAAGAGCGGTTTTAAAGCTGTGCTGCCACTATGACTTAGCAAAGCCACGTTTTCATTTTTTATCTTCATCGGGATCTTTGAGGGCGGTTAAATACAATGATTCTTTGCCGCTAGAGCTGCAAGATAATTTGTTTCGAATTGGCATTGCCTTTTATGGTTATTTATGTCAAGATTCTAGACTTTGTAGGTTAGATTTGAAGCCCATTGCCTCTTTGTGGGCTAAAAAAATTAGCACATATCTTTTAAAAAAAGGCAGTAAAATCGGATATAGCGGGACTTCAGAGCTAGAAGAAGACATGCTAATTTCTAGCTATGATGTGGGCTATGGCGATGGGCTTTTTAGAGTGAGGGAAGGAATGGAACTAAGGACAAAGGAAGGGCTTAGGATTTATCCTAGGGCTTCTATGGATTGTCTAAGCATTCAAGGAGATAGTGAGGAATTGTGTATTTTTGAAGATGTGCGGGCTTGGGCGGAGGCTTTTGGAACGATTCCTTATGAGATTTTAGCCCATTTGCATGCAACCATTCCCAAAAAAATCGTATAAGATTTTACAGGAATATTTAAAATTTTGGTATGATTTTACCAAAATTTCGCAAGTTTAAGGATAAGACTTTGAATTTTTGTTTTTTATTTGGTGGAATCTCTTATGAGCATGAAATCAGCATTGTGAGCGCCATTGCATTAAAGAAAATATTGGGAAATGTGGAGCATTTTATTTTTTTAGATGATAAGCATAAGTTTTATTTCATTCCCAAAGAAAAAATGCAATCAAAGTTTTTTAGCACTAAAGAATATCTAAAAGCCACAAAAATCCATCCTAAAAATGGGGGATTTTACCAAAGGACTTTGTGGGGGGAGAAAAGGCTTACTTTGCCTCTTATAGTGAATTTGATTCATGGTGGTGATGGTGAAAATGGCGTGGTGGCTTCTTTGCTTGATTTTTATGGGATTAATTATATTGGTCCTAGAAATCTTGCCTGTGTGTTGAGCTTTGATAAGGAGCTAACTAAGATTTTAGCTAAAGAATGCGGGGTTTTGAGCTTTGAATATCAAGTCACACATAGAAATTCTAACCCCAAAATTACTTTACCCTTTCCACTAATTATCAAACCTGCAAGGCTTGGGAGCTCCATTGGGATTTCTATTGCTAAAAGTGAGGAGGAGCTAGAATACGCCCTCCAAGAAGCTTTTGAATATGATGATAAGGTGATTTTAGAATCTTTTATCAGCGGGATTAAAGAATACAATATCGCAGGATACAAAAGCAAAGAGGGAATGCGGTTTTCTTTTATCGAGGAGCCACAGAAAAAGGAATTTTTGGATTTTGAGAAAAAATATTTGGACTTCTCACGCACAGAGGGTGCTAAGGAAGCAGTAATTCCAGAATCCCTTAAGCAAACTTTACAGGAAAATTTTACTAAGATTTATGGGGATTTGTTTGAGGGGGCGCTAATTCGCTGTGATTTTTTTGTAAAAGATGGGATATGCTATCTTAATGAGATTAATCCGATTCCAGGAAGTTTAGCCCATTATCTTTTTAACGATTTTAGGGGAGCTTTGGAGGATCTTAGCAGGAATCTACCCAAGTTAAGAGAGATTAAAGTTAGCCATGATCTTTTATGTAAAATTGAGTTTGCTAAGGGCAAATAGTGGCATTAAAAAGCATTATTTATCAAAATCAAGTCTTTGATATTTCTTATGAAAAGGTGAATTTGAAGGCATCAAAAACACTCGTTTTTTTGCATGGTTGGGGTTCTAATAAGGCTTTGATGAAGCAAGCTTTTGCAGGGAGTTTTGAGGATTTTTGTCATCTTTATGTGGATATGCCCGGATTTGGAAGGTCAAAAAACCCACCTTTTAGCTTGGAGACAAGGGATTATGCCAAGATTCTTAAGATCATGCTTGAGGAAATAGGGATTAGCGAGTTTAGCGTTGTGGGACATAGTTTTGGGGGGAAAGTTGCGGCTTTACTTAATCCAAAGGAATTAATTCTCTTAAGCAGTGCTGGAATCTTAAGAAAAAAAAGTCTAAAGGTGCGAGCAAAAATTGCCTTTAGCAAGAGCTTAAATCAAATCTCACCTACTTTAAGCCTTGCTTTTAAGCGAATGTTACGCTCTAGCGATGTGGAAGGAATGAGCGAAGTGATGTATGAAACTTTTAAGAGGGTGGTTGATGAAGATTTTAGCGTGGTTTTTGCGAACTTTAAAAATCAAGCTTTCATTTTTTGGGGTAGAGAGGATAGCGCTACGCCGCTAGATTCGGGGGAGAAAATTCATAGATTGATACAAGATTCGCATTTTTTTGTGCTAGATGGCGATCATTATTTTTTTTTAAAACAGGCTAAAAAGATTGAATCGCTTTATCTTAGGACAAAGCAGGTTTGAGAGTAGATTTATTTTTGTTTTGTTAGAATCGCAGAATTTATAATAAGGATTATTTTTGCAAAATATTGATGTTTTTATCATGATGAGTCGATGGATTTTTTTAATTGCCCTTGGGTATTATGTGATTATCAACCTCCAATGGTATCACTACAAGCTTTCGCGTGTTTTATTTAAGCACCACAAGCAGCGATGGCATATCTTCTATTTTGTGCTACCCGTGCTTTATTTTGTTTTGATTCCAGAAAATGTTTATTTTTATTTTGGTTTTTATTTGTATGTGGTGGCTTTGATTATTTGGGCGTTACGTTTGAGCAAGGGCTTGGTTTTGACTAGCAGAGTCTTGCGATTTTTTGGACTTTATATCATCTTTATTTTATTTAATGAATTATTACTTTTTGGGGAAGAATCTTCTTTTTTAATACGCGTGGTCTATCTTTTGCCTTTAGTGATTTCTGTTTTTTTGTCTTCTTTAGTAGAGAAGATTTTACTAAACCGCTAGAAAAAACTTGCCCTAGAAACTCTAAAGAGTATGCCAAATCTCACAATTATTGCAGTAACAGGGAGCTATGGCAAGACCAGTTTAAAGAATTTTTTAGCACAAGTCTTGCAAGATGATTTTAAAGTGTATGCCACACCAAGGAGCATTAATACTCTTACTGGAATCATTGCTGATATTAATCAAAATCTTTCCCCTTTGATAGACATTTATATTGTAGAAGCAGGTGCTAGGGGAACTAGTGATATTAAAGAGATTGTAGAGCTAGTCAAACCACAAATTGCAGTGGTGGGTAAAATCGGGGAAGCCCATATTGAATATTTTAAGAGTTTAGAAAATATTTATAAAGCAAAATATGAAATCCTCCAAAGCACGAATCTTCAGAGGGTTTATATCTGCAAAGATAACACACCACCACAGAACTTTTATGGCAATATAGTCTGGTTTCCACAAAATGCTTCTAATGTCAATGCAACCTTAGAGGGGACACGCTTTTCTTTAACTTATAATGGTGAAAAAATGGACTTTGAAACCAAGGTTTTGGGAGCTTTTAATGTGATTAATATGAGTGCAGCCATTCAAGTAGCGAAAGATTTGGGCGTCTCAAGTGAAAAAATCATCAAACAGGTGCGACGTATGGAAGGGATTAATCATCGTCTAAGCAAAATGGCAGTGAATGATAAGGTGATTTTAGATGATAGTTATAATGGGAATTTAGAGGGAATGTTAGAAGCAATTAGACTTTCTTCTTTATATGAGGGCAGGAAAGTTATTGTAACACCCGGATTGGTAGAGAGCTCTAAAAAGGCTAATATCACTTTAGCAGAAGCGATTGATAGGGTATTTGATGTGGCAATCATCACTGGAGAGCTAAACTCTAAGCTACTAAAAGAACATCTCTACAAACCACAAAAAGTTATTCTAAAAGACAAAAAAAGTATGGAAAATATCCTAAAATCTGTAACAATGGCTGGAGATTTAGTGCTTTTTGCCAATGATGCACCAAGCTATATTTAGGGGGCTGTGATGGAGCATTTATACGCACCATGGCGGAGTGGGTATTTTAAGGAAAAACAAAAAGAAGGCTGTATTTTTTGTGACATTTCTAAAACATCTCATTTGGATTTGCAGAATCGAGTTTTTTATCGTGATGACAAAATTTTTTGCGTGATGAATAAATTTCCTTACACGCCCGGGCATTTTTTGATTGTCCCGCATTTTCATACGCATTCCCCGGAGTTTTTAAAAGAAGATTTGTGGTTGCATTTACAAAAATACACAAGGAAAGGAGTGGGGCTACTTAAAGACTTTGGAGCTAAGGGGGTGAATTTGGGTATGAATATTGAACGAGCCGGTGGCGCTGGAATTCCAGAGCATATTCATCTGCATTTGCTACCACGTTATGTGGGGGATACGAATTTTTTTACAACCATTGGAGATTGCAGGGCTTATGGCGTGAATTTTGATACGATTTTTGAAGAAATTAAAAGCTTATCACTGAAGCATTTTGAAGTAGAAGAGAAATTGTAATTTTGTTTCTAGTTTGCATTAGCTTTTAAAGATTTTTTGAAATTTTTAATGGCGCATTGATTCACGCTTAGTGAGACTCAAAACCAACATAGCAGCGATATTACACCAAAATCAAAGCTCATATTACAATGTCTTCCTTGTGATGATTGCTATAAGTTTTTGGCAAAATTCATATAAAACGCTAATTTTCTCACACTAGCGGATAATTTCTATATATCTGCCTTATACTCGCTAAGCCACTTTACCATTGCGGGGTCTCTGTTGTCAAAAAAGAGGCTTTTATTATCATCAAGTTTTGCCATAGTCTGCATATCGCTAGAATCTAGCACAAAGTCAAAGACACTGAAATCCTCAATCATTCGCTCTTTTCTCGTGGTTTTTGGAATGACTATGATATTTCGCTGTATAAGCCACCGCAAAATCACCTGCGCCACGCTTTTATTATATTTTTTGCCAATGCTAGCGATAGTTGGGTTGGCAAACATATTATTGCGCCCCTCGCCAAAAGGCGCCCACGATTGCATAGCGACATTATATTCTTGCATTATCTTTTGTGCCTCAAATTGTGCGTGCAGCGGGCTACACTCCACTTGATTGACAGCAGGCTTTATCTCATTATACACACAAAAATCCACCAATCTATCGGGATAGAAGTTGCTCACGCCAATAGCGCGGATAAGCTTTTGCTTATACAATGCGCTCATAGCACGCCACGCCCCATAGGTGTCATTAAATGGCTGGTGGATAAGATAGAGGTCAAGATACTCTAGCCCTAGCTTTTTAAGCGAAGTCTCAAACGCCCTTTTTGCCTTAGATTCACTTGCACTAGTAAT
>CALVAF010000101.1 GCA_944325475.1 uncultured Helicobacter sp. | reverse complement strand
ATAACTGGGCTTTTGTGTGGGGGATTGCGGAGTGATTTGGGAAATCTGTGGTTTTTGGGGCTTTGATTCTTGAGGTTTTTGGGGGGTTAGTGTTGCTTGAGTGTGGATTTTAAATGCCATTTTTGCTTCCTTTTGTTGTTATGGAATTTTAACACAAGTGTTGTGTTTTTGCTTGGTTTAATAAAACAAATGCAAAAAAACTTATGCTATAATGCAAATTTTTAAGAAAATTTTTTAAGGATAGCGTTTGATTTTAAGCCACGAAATACCGCAGGATTCGAAGCTTTATTTTGGGAGAAGTGCGAGGGTTAAGAGGGATTTTGAAAGCCTTGTGAGTGAGATTCTCTACCAAAATAATTATGAAGAGATTTTAACGCCGACCTTTTCTTATCTACAATACCAAAGAAATATGCAAAGCCGAGAGTTTGTAAGAATTAGCAATCCTTTTAATCATCAAATCACACTAAGAAGTGATTCGACTATCGATACAATCAGGCTTTTAGCCCCGCATTTAAAAGAAAATAATACTAAAAAGAAATGGTTTTATATCCAGCCCATTTTCACTTACCCTACCAAAGAAATCCACCAAATTGGTGTAGAAAATTTGGAAGAATGCGATATTTTGCCTTTCATACAAATGTCGCTTAAAATCCTAGAAAAAATCAAAATTAAGCCTTTTTTGCAACTTTCTAATGTGAAGATTCCAGAGATTTGTGCAAGGGAGTTTGGACTTTCTTTAGAGGTGTTTGAAAAAATCGATGTGGGTGCAATTCAAAACGCAAATAGCTTTTTAGCCGAGCTTTTGGAAGTGCAGGATAAAACTTTTCTTAAAGCCCTTTTGACAAAGGCTCCAAAGGCATTACAAGAGGAGCTAGAGAGGCTTTTAGAGCTGGCACAGAATATTGAGTATGAAAACATGATTTTAGCCCCACTTTTTTATTCGCCGATGTCGTATTATAAAGGTATGTTTTTTCGCTTTTTTTTGGAGAATCAAACGATGATTTTAGGTGGTGATTATGAGCTTTTAGAGCAGAGGGCTTGTGGGTTTGGGATTTATACAGATTGCATGATTTTGCATTTGATGAAGGAGGAGAAATGAAAACAAAAGCAGATTTGATTGTTGGGATTCAATGGGGTGATGAAGGCAAGGGCAAAATGGTGGATTTGCTTGCGCAAAATTATGATTATGTCGTGCGGTATCAAGGCGGACATAATGCGGGGCATACGATTGTGGTTAATGGCAAAAAATACGCTTTGCACCTAATCCCATCAGGAATCCTCTATCCCAAGTGCAAAAATATCATCGGCAATGGCGTGGTGATTAGCCCTAGTGCGTTACTAGAGGAAATGCAGCAGTTTTTAGATTTGCAAGGAAGGCTGTTTATTAGCAGCAAAGCGCATTTGATTCTTGCTTACCATGAGTTTTTAGACAGACTTAGTGAGAAAAGAGCAAAAAAGGCAATTGGCACAACAGGCAAAGGAATTGGACCTGCATACACTGACAAAGTCGCGCGAAAAGGCTTTCGAATCGGGGATCTAAGGGACACGCAGATTCTATGTGAGAAAATGTTAGAGCTTATGGAAGAGAAAGATATTATTAATTTAGGGGGCGAGATTCCAAGTAGAGAATCTCTTAAAGCCAAGCTTGATTCCTATGCTGAAGCTTTGTTGCCTTTTGTAGCAGATACGACAAATCTATTGTGGGCGGCGATGGATAGGGGGGAGAGAATCCTCTGTGAGGGCGCACAAGGCAGTATGCTTGATATTGACCATGGGACGTATCCTTTTGTTACAAGCTCTACAACAACGGCTTCTGGTGCGTGTAGTGGGAGTGGAATTGCCCCTAGAGAGCTTGGCAATGTCATTGGGATTACCAAAGCTTATTGCACGCGGGTTGGAAATGGACCTTTTGTAACTGAAGAGGAGGGTGAGATTGGTGATCTTTTGCGTCAAAGAGGTGGGGAGTTTGGCGTTACCACCGGGCGTGCTAGACGATGTGGTTGGCTTGATGCGGTGGCGGTAAAATATGCTTGTCGCTTAAATGGAGTGAGCGAATTAGCTATAATGAAGCTTGATGTGCTAGATGGCTTTAGAGAAGTGAAAGTTTGCACCCAATACCAAGACAAAAATGGCAATATTTTAGAAACTTTTCCTTTTGATTTTGAGGGGATAAGACCGCTTTATAAGACTTTTAAAGGTTGGGATAAAACCGCTGGAATTAGGGAGTTTGACAAGCTACCCCAAGAGGCACAAGAATATATTTTGGAGCTAGAGAAATTTCTTGGGGTGAAGTTTAGTATGATTTCTACAAGCCCAGATAGAAATGATACGATTTTCCGATGAAAACGAATGAAAACGAAATTCACGCAACTTGTGGTTTTGCGCAAAAAAAAAGTCGATGAAGCTGAGTTAATGCTACAAAAAAACGCCCAGCAAATCCAAGTCAAACAAGCTGAAATCGATGCTTTGGTGCGGGAGTTTGCAACTTTAGAAGAGCCAAAAAGTGGCGTTTATCAGGCTTTTTTGACTTTTGTGCATCACAAAAACGAATATCGGCAGACTATTGATTCTAAAATGGGCGAGTTAGCTTTGCTAAAGAAGCAAAAGCAGGATTTGCAAGAGCATTTCAAAGTTCAAAATATCGAGTATGAAAAGGCGAAATATTTAGATGGGCTAGAGATTAAGAAGGTTTTAGAGAAATTAAAAAAGCAAGAAACCAAGGATTTAGATGAGATTTCTGTGATGCTTTATGCTAATAATAGGGAGCAAAAATGAGAAAAATGGTATTTGTTAGCTTTTGTTTAGCTGGGATTTTATGGGGAGCAGAGGGAAGTGGTGTGATTGATTGCAATGTTATTTTTGAGCAAAGAAAGGCAGAGATTTTGCGGGAGATTGAAAAAATCGACGAACAACAACAATCTCTACAAGCTTTGCAACAAGCAACGCAAAGTGTTTTAGACCAAAAAGATGCGGATTTAAAAAAGAGGGAAGCTATATTAAACGAAGAAAAAAAAGCAATAGAACAAAAAGAGGCTGATATTCAAGCGCTTTTAAAAAAAAATGAAAAGATTCTAAAAGAGATTAAAGAGGCTACACAGAGTAAATTAGGCGAGACTTATGCGGGTATGAAAGATTCTAAATCCTCGGCAATTTTGGAGAATCTGCCAGAAATAGAAGCAGCAAGAATTTTGTTTTCGCTTGATACTAAGGTTGTCAGTAAAATTTTGGCAAAAATGAATCCGCAAAAAGCAGCAAGTCTTACGCAGATTATCCAAAAGGGACCTCCTTTTGAAACGCAAGAAATCCTACAAACAGATATGCAAAATAATTCCCAAAATATCCCAGCAAATGCAGATTCTAATCCAACAAATTCTATGTAATTTTAAGGAGTTTTTATGATGTCTATTCAAAGACCTTTGCCTTTTATCCTCGCTTCAACGAATATTGGAACAATGATTGTGAATCATTTGGATAAATGTGAAACTCCTAATGGTGCCTATGGAGTAGGTTATCAGTTTTTACAAACAGGTTCTTTTGATTTTTATGAAGTGGAGA
>CALVAF010000100.1 GCA_944325475.1 uncultured Helicobacter sp. | reverse complement strand
TCCCTTCTTGTTGGGATAGAATCTTCTCATTTAGCCACACACAAGCAATGCAATGAATCTTCTCTAAAATCAGCGAAACCTCGTAAAAATCGTCTTTTTTGGTTACATAATGCCCCCAAAACGCTTCAGAATCATACTGGGCTAAATCAACACTTTTGTCCTCTTTAATGGGTTCTAGCTTTTGATTGCCAAGCTTAGAGTAAAAATCCTCCAAGCCCTGACTTTTAAGTAGTTTATAAACCCCCTCACAACCTTTACAGCAAAAATACTTAACTTCCCCATCAATTTGTGTTGGAATCAAAATCCCCTCATCAAACTCCAAACGACAATGATGACAACACCTTTTAGCCATTAAGGATTATGCTTTAAATTGCGCTAAAAACTTCTTAAGATTTCTGGAGGCTTGTCGGATTCGATTTTCATTCTCAATCAGTGCAATTCTCACATAATTTTCCCCTGCATTTCCAAACCCAATTCCCGGACTTACAGCAATTTTTGCCTCCTGCAATAATCGCTTAGAGAACTCCATACTCCCCAAATGCTTCACACACTCAGGGATCTCCGACCAAATAAACATACTCGCCTTAGGCTTTTTCATCTTCCACCCAGCAGCCCCAAAACTCTTAATCAGCCCTTCCCTTCGTTTCTCATACTTTT
The DNA here is from genome assembly GCA_944325475.1 of uncultured Helicobacter sp. Taxonomy (GTDB): domain Bacteria; phylum Campylobacterota; class Campylobacteria; order Campylobacterales; family Helicobacteraceae; genus Helicobacter_D. The sequence goes on along the minus strand of CALVAF010000100.1, from coordinate 8,267 downwards.
TTTCAATCTCTTTAACGCAATCTTGATTCCCATTTAATGCGATTGTTGAGGCAATTTGGATAGGCGTATAAATCCCATAATCTAGCCAACTCTTGATTTTTTGCAACGCCCCAATTAACCTCTCATTCCCTACAAAGCAGCCCACACGCCAACCTGCCATATTATAGCTTTTTGAAAGTGTGTAGCTCTCCACTGCCACATCTAAAGCCCCTTCCACTTCAAAAATCGAGGGTGCCACATAGCCATCAAAGCTCAAATCCGCATAGGCAATGTCATTAATGACAAAAAAACGCTCCTGCTTTGCTAATGCTACAAGCCTTTCATAAAACTCCTTATAAACCACAATAGTGGTGGGATTGTGTGGGAAATTTGTCACCACAAATTTGGGCTTTGGCATGGTGTTATGGAGGGCATTTTTAAGGGATTTAAAATAATGCTCCACATCAAGCTCATAATCTTCATTCCATTTTAGCCCAAAGGTTGCAACATTCGCACCTGATAAAATAAAAGCATAATAATGAATCGGATAAGCCGGTTCTGCCACCACCGCCGTATCGCCCAAATTAGTGATAGCCTGCACCAAATGCGCATAGCCCTCTTTAGACCCCATTGACACACACACTTGCATTTCTGGATTAAATTCCACTCCATATTTTCGCTTGTAAGTATCAGCAATTGCTAATCGTAACTTATAAATTCCTTTACTTGCAGAATAACCATGATTCTTAGGCTTGTGTGCGGCTTCACAAAGTTTTTCAATGATATGACTAGGAGCAGGACCATCAGGATTCCCCATGCTAAAATCAATCACATCTTCGCCATTTTGACGCATTTGCAATTTGATTTCATTAATCGCTGCAAACACATATTTTGGTAGTCTCTTTATCCTCTCAAACTCAATCTCATCAAACATCTTCACTCCTTATTATCGTAAAATAACTTTCAAACCCTCTTTAATGGCAATAGGCAAATAATAATCACTAATCTCAACAAAAACCGTCCCATTAGGGATTACCACCTTTGTTTCATAGACAGAATCTTCCAAAGCCTCCACCTTAAGAATCCTCAAATTTTCATCAAAAAAGACGATTTTAGGATACCATGAAGCACCATCGACACTGCTTATTATAATACTTCCACCTTCTTTTAGGGAATACCAATACTCACCTTTAAGATCAGCACGGCTTTGGGGTAGATTTTTTTCAAGTGGCACGGCTTTGGGATATTTTAGGGTATTTTGAGAAATACTATAAACCCACTGCTGGACATTGCGTTTCTCAATCCTAGACACGCTATATCCATAATCTCGCAGCTTCTCTTGAAACAGCACCGGGTCAATGGCATATTCGGTATTCATCGACAGCACAAATTGGTATTTCTCGCCATCTAGTCGGCTTTGTTTAACCAAAAAATAATAATATCCCATCGCACCCAAAACATCATAAAGCACGCTCGTAAAAGCCGCTGGATTGTGCCCCATTTCAAAAGAAACTTCAAGCTCCTTTGGACTACCAAAAGTTAGCTTCAATAGCCCATTATCCTTTAAAACTTTGGAAATTTTATACAAATCAGGCTGCCCCACTCCATCTAAAAATTCCTCTTGATTGTTAAAAAGCCTTTGGATAAACTTTTGATTGACACGATAATCCTGCACCCCAATGAGAGAAATAATCTGAAAATCTAGAGTGTTAGCAAAAAGCTTAAAATTTACAAAAAGAACTAGCAGCAGGGTAAAAAGAAGTTTTCTTACCACGCTAAACCTCCACTATATTGGCGATATTGTGCGTTATTAATCTCGCTAAACTCACCCTTTTCATTCACAATAAAATACATTCTCCTTGCCAAATGATAATTCTCGCTTTTACCTTGATTTTTTACCTCCAACATTCCATGCCCAGTAATAATCGTCTGCGGTCTTTTCAAATCCACCTCAAAAACCTTACCTGCAATAAAAGATTCTCTTTTTTTGGTATCCAAATACACAATCCCCACCCACACACTCGATAGTGCGTGAATCTCCACTTTTGATTCTTGAGGGGGATATTCTTGCAAAGCAGATTCTTGTGGAATTGTTTGTGGAATCTCCTCTAATGGTATGGAAGCTGAAGAATCAAGATTTAAATTTGGCATTAGCTCCAAAGTTTGGGTGGCATTATTTTCTTGATTCTTACCCACAACCTCGTTATTTACAACACTTTCTGCAGTTTCAAAACCCCCATTCTTAGCATCTGCTTCCAAGCTTGCATTTTCATTTTGTGATTTAGCATTTGGCATTAGCCCTTGTGTGTTCTCTTGCTGTGATGATTTCGTCTCGCTTGTCACATTAAAATTGAAATAAAAATACACCCCAACCCCAAGTAAAACAATCACTAAAATCGTAACGATTAAACTTCTTTTAGAATCATTTTGCTGTGTGGCTTCATGCATGATTTTAAAACTAATATTCGCCTCTGTTTTTTCTTTTTCTTCCTGATTGTCTGCTAAAAATCTCTCATATTCCTCGCACCATTTTTGCAAACTAATCTGATATTCCCGCTCCAAAATGTGAATAAGCCCAATCGTTGTCACTCTATCCTTCAAACCCTCAAAATCCATTTCTAGAATCTTCTTGATTTTATTAAGTGCAATGTGCGTGTTACTTGCAATTTCCTTTGCCCCAATCTGCCTTAATTTTTCAATTTCTTCCATTTATTATCCTATCTATTAAAATTGCCCCTGCGACACCAACATTTAGCGAATCAAAATCCCTTTTCATGGGGATTGTGAGGTTATAATCCATTTTAGCTAACACTTTTTTAGAGAGCCCCTCACCCTCACTACCCAAAACCAATGCCCTTTTGCCCCCCAATGCAGCCTGTAGATTCTGCCCTTGCAAGCTCGTCCCAAGCAGAGTAAAGCCCGCTTGTTTTAACTCATGGAGGGCATCTAGGGGATTATAAACCACACAAAAAGGCATTCCAAGCATTGCTCCAGAACTCGCCCGCAAAACTCCCTCTTGCTTAAAATCTCTAATGCCGCAAATCACAATGCCATCAACATCTAGCGCATAGGCACTACGAAATAAAGATCCCAGATTCCCAACATCGCTAATGCCGCACAAAACCAACACAAAATCCATTGACTTTACCAAAGAAAATTCCAACGATTCTAGCCGTGAAATTTCTAGCAAATAACCTTGATGATTCCCGCCTCTAGCTAAGGCTTGGGCTTTTTTGGAATCCACCCTCACAATGGGCTTTTGGGTTTTTTTAAGCCGATGAAAAAATCCCTTATCAATCTCTTTTGCCAAATAAATCGTTGCAATTTTGTCTTGATATTTTGCTAAAACCAGCTCAACAATGCGTTTCCCATAAACAAGCACTTATTCTATCCTATTTTTATTATTTTTTTACTTAGTTTATTCCTTACAAAGCAAATTATAATATTTACTTGCGGGTTTATTGTTTAGTTTTGATAAGATTTTTGCTTTGATTTTTGGCGGTATGTCTAGCAGATAAATCATCTCTTGGGTTAGCACCCTTTCCTTTTCTCCCCCTTTTTTGCCCTCTATAACCATGACCCACTCCCCTTTTATCACGCTTTTTTGGAGTTTCCCTAGCACTTCTTTAAGTGTGCCTTTGTAGGTTTGTTGGTATTTTTTAGTGAGTTCTTTAGCAAGAAAAATCTCTCTTCCCTCCTCTATCTCACACATCATCTCTAAGCTTTCTAACAAACGATGGGGTGATTCATAATAAATAGTAGGATAAGGGCTTTTAAAACTCTCTACAAAACCTTCTAAACGCTCTTTTTTCTTATGTAGCGGGAATCCCAAAAAAGTAAATTCTTTTTCCACGATTCCACTAAAAGCCACCGCTAAAGTCAAAGCGCTAATACCCCCAACCACCTCATATTCTAAAGCATTCTTTTGCAAAAATCGCACCAATTCCACTCCAGGATCACTAATACAAGGCATGCCCGCATCGCTTAAAAAGGCAATGTTTTGTGAAAAAAACTCCAAAGAAATCTGTTGCAAAAATTCCACTTGATTATGTGTATGAAAGGAGAAATATTGGTAAGTTTTGGATTTTAAGAGATTGCGTTCCATTAAAAGCAAGAGGAGCTTTTTAGTAACCCTCGTATCCTCACACAAAAGCACCTCGCAATTTTCTAAAACCTCTAAAGTATGAAGTGAAATATCTTGTAAATTTCCTATTGGAGTAGGAAGGAAAGTAACCATTGTAATGGTTATTTGAGGTTATATCTCTGCTTAAACTTCTCTACTCTACCTGCAGTATCGACGACTTTGTCAGAACCCGTATAAAAAGGATGACAGAACGAAGAAATATCAATTCTTAATTCTGGCTTCACACTCATCACTTCAATTTCTTTTCCGCTTGTTACGCAAGTCACTTTGCAAGGGATATATTCTGGGTGAATTCCTTTTTTCATAAGCTAACCTTTAAATGTAAAAAATAAAGTTGGAATCATAGCGTATTTTTCTGAAATTTTATGTAAAATCTCCACTTTTATTTTGCAATTCCCCTTTTTCTTGCTAAAATTCCCCTTTGAAATCATCATTATTGGAGAATAAATGCCTATCACACCTCGCACGCTTAGCGGTTTTAAAGACAGACTCCCCAAAGAAGCCTACACCAAATCCCAAATGCTAAAAAGTATCGTGACTTCCTTTGAGAAATTCGGCTTTTCCCCCATTGAAACCCCACATTTGGAATACGCCGAGATTCTCAAAAAACAAGGCAGCGATGAAATCCAAAAAGAAATGTATCATTTCCTAGACCACGGCGGACGCGAAGTGGCATTACGATTTGATTTAACCTTACCTCTAGCACGCTTTATTTCCCAATACAAAAATGAGCTAGGATTACCTTTTAAACGTTATTGCATCGGCAATGTTTTCCGCGGTGAGCGTGCGCAAAAAGGGCGTTATCGAGAATTCACGCAATGCGATTTTGATTTTATTGGAACCACAAGCATTGGCAGCGATGTAGAGATTCTCCAAGTGATTTTCCAAAGCCTTAGCGATTTGAAGCTAAAAAACTTCACAATCCACATCAATAACCGTAAGATTTTTAATGGACTTTGTGAGTGGCTAAACACTCAAGAATACACGACAGAAATCCTAAGAATCATTGATAAAATTGATAAAATTGATAAAGATTCTATCACTCAAGAACTCCAAGAAAAAACCCCGCTAACCCCCGCACAAATCCAAACTTTACTAGATTTTATCGCATTCAAACAAAAGGATAATTCACTGGAATTCCTCGCTTCCCTAGCCCCCTACAAAGCCTATAATGCAACACTTAAAGAGGGCTTAGAAGAGTTAGAATCGCTTTGTGAGATTCTAGCTATGCTTATCCCCCAAAACTTCTATCAAATCAACCTCTCTATTGCACGAGGTTTGGGCTATTACACTGGAATCATCTATGAAACTACACTTGATGACTTGCCAAGCTTAGGCTCTGTATGCTCTGGGGGCAGATATGATAATCTCACGCAAAATTTCTCTAATGACACAATGAGTGGTGTGGGTGCGAGTATCGGACTAGATAGGCTTTTAGCAGGATTAGAGGAGCTAGGACTCATCGCTTCTAACACACCAGCTAAAGCCATTTTGATTCCACTAAATAACCTTTCTTATGCCTATAAGGTCGCTAAAAACCTAAGGGAGTATGGATTAAAAATCGAAGTCTATCCAGAGCTAACTAAACCCCAAAAAGCCTTCAAATACGCCAATAACAAGGGCTATAATTGGGTTATCATCACAGGAGAGAGTGAGGAAGCAAGCCAAACTGCCTCGCTTAAAAATATGCAAAGTGGCAAACAGCAAAACCAACTCTCACTGCAAAATATTGCTGAAATTTTAGATTCCACACTTTAGCTTTGGCATATTTTGGCTATCTTTTTATAAAATGATTCCATGTAAAATCATAAATAAAAACTACCTGCAAAATTAAAAAACTAATCCCATAGCAAAAATAATTCTAATTATTTTTGAAGCATTTCTATTGATGTTTCCCTACAAATACGGCTTATAACCAAAATCTAATTTTGCCAGAAAACACTTGGAAATAAAAAGCTTCATTCAAAGAAGTAAAAGAATATTGCCTTATCACACAATCAAAAAATAGTTTGGATTCTAAAAAAGCTTAGAATCCAAATCAATTAATAAGAAGAAGTTTTAGAATCAATGACCTTATAGTTATAAGGCTTATTGTTTTTATCCATTTCCAAAAGATCTTTGGGTGCTGGACCATTGATTTCTTCGTGTTTGTAGTATCGCTCACCTGCTTTATGCCCGTTTAAATCCACTTTGTAGCGAATCTCTCCGGGATTGTATTTTTGAATATCCTCAAAGCCTAAATTAGAAGTTTTGAAATCTTTGATTCCATGAGCATTAGCAATCTCTACAAGTTTAGTTTGCCCCATTCTTGCCATTTCAACAGCTTGAAGTAGCATTCTGCTTGCCTCTCTTGGATTATGGAATCCAGTGGAGTTTTCAGCCCCTACAAAGTCGCCTCTCATTTGCCCTTTTCTATGCAATTCCAAAGGCTCTTTTAAGGCTGCAGAAATCTTTGCATCATCGGGCTTACCATGAGTTTGATATTGTGGCATTGCGCCCAGTTTCTCGCGCATAACCCTAATATCTTCAATCAAACTAACAGTCGCATACTCCGCACTTCTTAAATCATAAGCGATAGACTTTTGAATATCAGCAATTTGCTGCTTAAGATATTCTTCACTTTGAGTGTGGCAAGACTTACAAGCAGCATTAATATCTTGCAAAGGTGAAGTGACATTATGCTGTGTCACTTTTTTAGAGCCTTTTCTGATATAGGGCATATGGCAATCTGCACAACTCACACCATTTGCTGCATGCACACCACCGCTATACAGCTCTGATTCTGGATGTTGAATTTTTAACATCGGGGCTTTTGTAATTTTATGCGACCAATCTTTGTCAAACACCTCTCTGACTTTCTCATAATGTGCGTCAAACATTTCAATTCTAAAAGGCTCATTTTTCTTCCAATCACTCCATGGGAAAACAAGCTCTAGCCCATCAGCTTCAATTTCTGTTGGCTGGTTTCCATCTCTCCAAACATCAATTTCATCATAAGTTTTCTGTGTGCCATTCCACCATTTTTTGCTTGGATCATTGGCAATGGATTCACCCATAACTTTCACTTTGGTGCCAGTTGGTTTAAAATAATACTCCACATGGCATTGTGAGCAAACAAGAGTTCTCATCTCTTCTCTTGAAGCTTTTACCCCTGTTACTGGATCTGGCTCATAGCCTCTAAAATTCACTAAAGCATTAATCGCAGCCTGTCGTGTAAGACGTAATTGCATATCATTTGGATTGTGGCAATCAGCACAAGTTACCCCCATTCTAGTCCCACCATGTGGCCCACTATGGTCAGTTACCCCCTCAACTTCTGGGACATTTTTAATCATCGTCCAATATTTTGTTGAGTTAAAAGAAATCCATTTCTCTTCTGGAGTCTCTCCAAGCGCAACATTTTTAAGCAACCATGGACTCCATCCACTATGGCAATTCATACAGGCTGTAGGCTGCCCACCAAAAGCCGCAAAACCATGTGCATTTAAGAAATCCTTATTATTTCTAGCTGTATCCATTTGATCCACTTGAATCCAAAAATGCCCTCGCTCTTCATTAGCATCGATGCTAAAAGGATACCCCGCCCAAAGAATCGTAAGCTGTGGATAGCGGATAAGCTTAGAATAGGCTAGATTCCCACCAAATTCTGTTGGGATAGGCTTTTGTGTCTCAACTGTTAGATACATATCCAAATAATCTGGAAAATTTTTACCCCAATGATCAAAAGTTGGATTATCATCACTCATCTCTACAAAGCCTTTTGAGCTAATTCCTCCCGTTCCCTCAAATTGTTTTTTGGTAATATCATTATTTAACCACAACAATCCTGCAACAATAATCACTGCAATGACAACTAAAATTGGCAACACGGGTGATTTTTTTTGCATTTTAACCTCCTAAAATTAAATTAAAAACCTCGTTGGTGTCCCGCACTTGCGTGGCATGATACGCAGCTAAGTGATCCATTTCCATGTGGATTCATCGTTGGATTCACAACATTACTAACCATTTCACTATGACAACGCACGCAATTTTCTTGAATCATATCTTTTGATTTTTGCGTTGCAGTTAAGTTTGTAGGCAAAACATCAAGCTTAAAAGTAAAAGCATACGCATGCCCTATCCCACTTTCTGCTTTTGCAAC
>CALVAF010000099.1 GCA_944325475.1 uncultured Helicobacter sp. | reverse complement strand
TTTTGCTTTAAAAAATTTAAGATAGAATTTTTTTGATTGCAAAAGCAATCATATTTTTTAAAAGGAGTTTTAATGAAACGATTGTCTTTATCGTTATCTTTGGTATTGGTGACATGCAGCTTGACTTTGAGCGCAAATTCTTTAATTCAAAATGCAAAGGATAATGGATTAATACCTTTGCCTAAGAATCAAAAAGAAGTAGATAGGCTGTTACAAGAAATGGGGGTAAAATTTAGCCCTTTTGCGGAGGCAAAAGCGGAGCTTGGTAAGAAGTTGTATTTTGAGCCACGTTTATCTAAGAGTGGAATTATTTCATGTAATACCTGTCATAATTTAGGGTTAGGTGGAACTGATGGGATTTCAGCAGCAGTGGGGCATAAATGGATGGCAAACCCACATCATTTAAATTCCCCAACGGTTTATAATTCTGTTTTGAATGCCTCACAATTTTGGGATGGGAGAGCAGAGACATTAGCCAATCAAGCTAAAGGACCTATTGAGGCAGAACCAGAAATGGCAACTCCCGCAAAATTGGCGGTTGAAAAAATTTCTTCTTTACCAGAGTATGTGAGTGAGTTTGAAAAAATCTATGGCAAAAGTGGCGTGACTTTTGATAATATCGCCGATGCGATTGCGAATTTTGAGCGAACTCTTATCACGCCTTCACGTTTTGATAAATTTTTAGAAGGAGATTCTAAGGCACTCACAAAAGCTGAACAAGAGGGTTTGCAAGTATTTTTAGACAAAGGTTGTGCGGCATGTCATAATGGGGTGAATCTTGGTGGAACAATGCAGGCTTTTGAGGTGGCAGGAAAGTATAAGTTTGCAAATTTAGGGGATTTTAAAGGTGATGCCAATGGAATGGTTAAAACGCCTACTTTGAGGAATGTTGTTGAAACTGCACCTTATTATCACAATGGGGCAATTTGGTCGCTTAATGAGGCAATTAAAGAAATGGGAAGCGTGCAACTTGGAATTGAAATTTCTCAAGCAGAAGCAGAAAAAATCGCTACCTTTTTGAAATCTCTTACCGGAGAAAAGCCTGTTATTACTTATCCACAGCTTCCTATTTCCACAGACAAAACCCCAAAACCAGAGCTTTAAAAGCCTCTAGTAAGCCTTTTTAGGTTTGCTAGTATCTAGCAAATTTTGATCTTGAGAATCTTATCACCTTGTTTTAGAGAATCAAGCACTTTTAGGCTTTCTTCATCTTCTATCTGTCCAAAAATGGTGTGTTCTCCATCTAAATGAGGCTGTGGAGCAAAGCAAATAAAAAACTGGCTGCCTCCTGTATCGCGTCCAGCATGTGCCATGGAGAGTGTGCCTTTTAGATGCTTATGGGGATTGTTTTGCACTTCGCATTTGATTTTATATCCCGGTCCGCCTTTGCCATCACCATTGGGGCAGCCACCTTGTGCAACAAAACCTGCAATTACGCGATGAAAATTTAAATCATCATAAAAGCCACTTTTGGCTAAAGAAGCGAAATTTGCCGTTGTATTGGGTGCTTCATTAGGGAAAAGCTTGACTTTCATATCACCTTTTTGCGTATGGATAATGGCATTTTGGAGTGATTGCAATTCTTCTTTGGGGAGATTAAATTCTTTTAGTTCCATGATTTATTCCTTATTATTTCTCTAATTTAAAGAGTTTTATTGTAGTATTTTATGGATTAAAGATTTATAATTTGGAGTTTGTCTTGTATGTTTAGAGCGATTTTATGTTTGCTGTGTGCGATAAATCTCTACTCACAACCCTTAAAATGGCTTGATAGTGGGTTAAAAATCGTCTCTTCTTTGGAATTACAAAATTTTAAAGAAGGTTATGGAATTGCTATTAATGAGGGGTTAGTTTTGACTGCTGCAAGCTTGGTTTATGGAGAAACTAAAATAAAAGATATTATGTTATATGATAGCCAGCCCCCAACCCAAGCGATTTACTGCCTTAGCCATGCAGAGATTTTAGCGCTTGATACGAATTTGGATTTGGCAATTTTAAAACCCCAAAAATTTACAGATATTTATTGTAATATCTTGCCAGAATCTAATTTACGCTCCTTAAACTTCAAGAAAAAGTCGTTTGATATTTTTAATAATGTTTATTTGGGATCTTTTTATAGCCAGCTAGAAATCGAATATTTTTTAGAGCAAGAATGGTCTAACTTCGCCCTTAAACAAAGCACACTAGAAAACCTAGAAAACTTCCCCCAAGATAAAAAGCAAGAAATGATAGGAATGCCTTTGTTTGCTAAAGATGGTTTTATTGGGATTTTGCGAGATGATGGAAGCATTTTAAGGCAGCCAGAGATTGTGAGTTTTATCTGTAAAGTTAGTCAAACAACTTCAATTTTTGATTCTTATTTGACTTTACAAAAATATTGCAAATAGGCGAGTTTTGGTGCTTATTATAAAACGCCATTTTAAATCGAAGTTTCTCCATTTAAAATCGAAGTGGTTTGATTTAAAATGGAGAAAATCAGTAAATATTAAGCTACAATCCTTGCCATTTTAAAAAGCGTTTAAACAACATTTAAAACCTTTTTAAACTCTAACTTTTTCCATT
>CALVAF010000098.1 GCA_944325475.1 uncultured Helicobacter sp. | reverse complement strand
TAATCCAAAAGGTTGATACACGGACTAAAAGTGAGATTGACACGATAAAAAAGCTGCTTTTAGAGGAATCTCAAGAAGATAAAAGCCCCTCTCCAAATGAAATCAAAAAGGTTGATTCTGATGTAAATTCGCAAGTAGTCACTTCAAAATCTACAAAAGAAGAAGCAGGACAGGCAAAGGCAGAATCGGCTAATGTTGAATCCAATGAAGTAGAAAAGTTAAAGGATAAGCCATTAGCAGAAGTTTTTGCAGAGGGTGAAAGACTCTTTGCGCAAAAACAATATGATATTGCAAGTGAGTATTTGCAAAAGGCGGTAGAGGGATATTATAAGCCTGCACGAGGAAATTATTTGCTAGGTGAAATTGCTTTTTATCAAGAGAAATATGAGGAGGCTATTTACTACTATAAAATCAGTGCAGAACGTTATGATAAGGCAGATTATATGCCTTTATTGATGTTTCACACGGCACAAGCTTTTGAAAGGCTTAATGACGAAGAAAATGCGGTAAAATTTTTAGAATCTTTGGTGGCACTCTATCCTGATTCTAAAGAGTCACAAGAAGCAAAAAAGCTTTTATTAAAATAAATTAAGGAGAATTTTATGATAGAAAAAAATCAAGTTGTTAGTATTGAGTATGAAGTAAGAGAAAATGGAAAAGAAGCAGTTTTAGATTCTAATATTGGTGGAAAACCTTTGGAATTCATTATGGGAGCAGGAGAGATTATCAAGGGGCTTGAAGAGGCGGTTGCAGAAATGTCTGTAGGTGATAAAAAGCAAGTGATTATTGCACCGGTTAATGCCTATGGTGAGTATGTTGCTGACTATGTGCAGGAGGTCCCAAGGGATCAGTTTGTAGGGATTGATTTGCAAGAGGGAATGACACTTTTTGGGCAGGGTGAAAATGGTGAAACCGTGCAAGTGATTGTAAAGGGTTTTAATGATGAAGTGGTAATTGTGGATTATAATCATCCTTTAGCAGGGAAAGAATTGGATTTTATGGTGTCGATTCTTGGTGTGAGAATGGCAACTGAGAAAGAATTAACTCATGGATTGCATCATCAAGAACAAAAGCATGGTGGAGGTGGCTGTTGTGGAGGTGGCTGTGGTTGCCACTAAAAAATCTTTGATAAGAGGGTTGGGGTGGATTATTCTTATGCTTTCACGCATTCCAAGATAGATTTTCATTTTAGGCAAAGTCAGCGTGATTTTGTTGTTGAGGAGATACCACTTTATCCCTTTAGCAGAGAGGGTGTGCATCTTGTTTTGAAAGTCCGCAAAAAAGCCTTGACTACTTTTGAGCTCATTAAATTTTTTTCTTCTTATTTTAAAATTAAATTAAGTGAGATTGGATATGCGGGTTTGAAGGATAAAAATGCTCTTACGATTCAATATCTCAGTTTCCCTAAACATCTTTTAAAATCAAATCTTTTAGAATCTTTTACCCACCCAGAAATCAGGATTTTAGAAATTACCGCACATAATAATAAAATTAAAATTGGGCATTTAAAAGGGAATAAGTTTTTTATTCGTCTTAAAAAACTTGATAAGTTAAATAGCCAAAAAATCCAGCAGGTTGTGGCAAAAATAAAGCAATTTGGAATCCCAAATTATTTCAGTTACCAACGTTTTGGGAAGACTTTAAATAATTATTTATTGGGGCAGGAAATTATTCAAGGGAAGCGAAAAATGCACGATAAAAAAATGCAGAATTTTTTTATTAGTGCTTATCAAAGTCATCTTTTTAACCAATGGTTATCTTTAAGAATCACATTTTCACATTTGATTGAAAATGTCGAATCAAAAGATCTTTTTAAAGCCTTGAAATTGCAGTTTGATAGCCAAGTAATTCCGCAGATTTTTGAGGATAGAGAATATTGCAAGGTGTTAAAAAGTCAGCCGCATTTTTTTAAAATTTTAAGCGGGGATTATTTGTGTCATTATCCTTTTGGTAAAAATTTCATTGCAGAGCAAGAAAAGATTTTAGATGATTCTCAAAGATTTTTAGCAAAAGATATTGCACCAACGGGATTATTAAGTGGGATAAAAGCACAAATTGCACAAAATGAAGCGGGGATTCTTGAAAATCTTTTTATCGATAGTAGAATCAAGAGCGTTGGACAGAGACGTTATGCTTGGGTTTTTCCAGAAAACTTAACTTTTGCTTATAAAGAAGAGGAAGCACAAGGTGAGTTGAGATTTTTCTTGCCTAAAGGTGCCTATGCGACCAATCTTTTGCGGGAGCTAGCACATCGAGAGATTATGGGAGGAGAGTAATGTTTGAGAAAATTATACGTGAAAATCGTTTTAAAACTCAGTGTGTGATTGCCCTTTATTTGTTGATTTTTGTCATTATTGGCTTACTTGTGGATATGGTTCGGATTAATGCAAATAGTCTTTTGGGTGGCTTTTATGTGTTGCTGACTTTTAAAAAGATGCCCATAGTGACACTTTGTCTTCTATTTATTGCATGTGGAATTGTTTTTTATACGATTAATCATTTTCAGGGGATTTTGTTAAGTGGGAATGAATATAAAGAAATTGTGAATGGGTTTGAGACAACTCCTCAGGAAAGGGAGTTAAATAGGATTTTAGAGGAGCTAGTTAGAGAGGCGCGTTTAGGTTTTAAGCCTAGGTTGTATCTCATGGAAGCACCTTTTATGAATGCGTTTGCAAGTGGTTGGAGTGCGGATAATTCGCTAATTGCATTAACAACGGCGTTGGTTAGAAATCTCACAAGGGACGAGGTTAAGGCAGTTATGGCGCATGAGCTAAGCCACATTCGGCATGGGGACATTCGCTTGACACTTATGGTTGGGGTTTTGAGTAATATTATGCTTTTGGTGGTGAATTATGGGGTTTATCTGTTTTTAGGGAATCGCAGGGAGAGGGGAGCTAATGCGGCAAGAATGATTCTTATGGTGTTGCAATTTGTGTTGCCTCTGCTAACGCTTGTTTTGCAAATGTTTCTAAGTCGTAGTCGAGAGTATATGGCTGATTCTGGGGCAGCGTATTTGATGGGCGATAGTATGCCAATGATTCGGGCGTTACAAAAGATTAGCGGTAGTTATGCGCAATCTGATTTTAGTAATGTGGATACTAATCCTACAAGGTCAGCCCTTTATATTGTGGGGTTTAAAGAGATTTTTAGCACACACCCAAGCATAGAAAATCGAATCAAAGCCCTACTTGAAAAATAAAGGAAAAAAATGGAAAAATATATTAAAGCTTTTTTTGAGCATATTGGAGAGAATAAAGAGCGAGAGGGGCTGCTAGAGACACCAAAACGCGTTATAAAGAGCTGGGAGTATTTGTATAGTGGGTATAAAAGTAATCCTAAAGAGATTTTGGGGAAATTCTTTAGTGATGGGGCTTGCGATGAAATGGTGGTTTTGAAAAATATTGAATTTTATTCCGTGTGTGAGCATCATCTTTTGCCCTTTTTTGGGAAAATTTCCATAGGCTATATTCCCAATGCTAAAGTTGTTGGGATTTCTAAACTTGCGAGACTTGTGGAAGTGTTTTCGCGGCGTTTGCAGATTCAAGAAAAGATGACTGGGCAAATTGCTGATACGATTATGGAAGTTTTGCAGCCTAAAGGTGTCATGGTGGTTGCAGAGGCAAAGCATATGTGTATGGTAATGCGTGGGGTGGAGAAACAAACTAGCGTGATGACAACCAGTGCAATTCGGGGGATTTTTAAAAGCGACCACCGCACACGAGAAGAGTTTATGGGGCATATATGTAATTAAGGGGTTTAGTATAGTAATTCCTATCTTCAATCAATAAAAAAGGTAACAATATAACTGAAGTTAAAAAATCAAAATAATTTTTTTGATGATATAGATTCTACTTTGTGGAATCAAATAAAGATTTAAACTTTTATAAAACGCCATTTAAAATCGAAGTGGTTTGATTTAAAATGGAGAAAATCAGTAAATATTAAGCTACAATCCTTGCCATTTTAAAAAGCGTTTAAACAACATTTAAAACCTTTTTAAACTCTAA